>JBFWQN010000005.1:0-33447 GCA_050249405.1 Hyphomicrobiaceae bacterium
ATCTTCCGTCGCGAGGCCGGCGAACGGCGGCTGATCCACCGCCACGGCAATCGCCTCGAGGACCAGTACAAACCTGCGACCCGGCTCAAGCCGACGGAGTAGCCCAATGCTGTTCATGGTCATCTCGACGCCGAGACCCGAGCCACCCTCGGCGATGGTGCCGAAACGCAAAGCCTACTGGGAGTGGCTGGCGCCGCTGCAGGCACAGGGGCTCTGCAAGAACGTGTGGGCACGAACGGGTCGCGGCGCCGTGGCGCTGCTCGACGTGCCCGACAACGAGACGCTGCATCGGATCCTGAACGAGTGGGCGGAGATCATTCCGGCGACATTCGAGATCTATCCGCTCATCGATGCCGGCCCAGCAAAGGCCTACCTCCAGCAGCAGCGATAGGCGCGCCGTTGCGAGGAGCCCCTTTCGGCCGGCCGCGAGAGCCGGCCGAACGCAAAAAGGGCGGAGCCATGCCCCGCCCTTCGTTGCTCGATGATCGGCGCGAGTCGGTCAGCGGTTGATCGCGCTGCCTGTTGTCGCATGCCGCTTCCAGGCCTCTCCCGCCACACGCGCATCGTTGGCGCTGGCATCGGTCGCCTCGGGGCGCCATCCGACGAGCTGCGCATCCGTGGCCTCGATCGTCTCGGGCGAAAGGCGGGCGATCAGCAGATCGCGCCTGCGGCCGGCGTCCTGGTCACCCCCCTTTGCGGCAAGCGAGTACCACTTGTAGGCAGCTGCGTGGTCCTTCGGCACGCCGAGGCCGCTCTCGTAGAGGATGCCCAGGTTGTACTGGCTATCGGCGAGCCCTCGCGCCGCCGCCGTCGAGAACAGGGATGCGGCCTCGGCGTAGTCGGGATTTCCCTTGCCGGCGGGGCTCGCCAGCATGACGGCCAGGTTGTGCATCGACTTCACGTTGCCCTGCGCGGCGGCACGGCGATACCACTCCTTGGCGGCCTCGCGGTCCGCCTTCACGCCCTTGCCCCACTCGTAGAGTGCTGCGAGACGGTATTGAGCGACCGCAACGCCCTGCTCGGCGGCGCGATTGAACCAAGTGGCGGCCTCGGCGAAGCTCTGCTTGATGCCTTTTCCCTCGGCAAGGCGCGTCGCGATCTCGAGCTGGGCGGACGGATCGCCCTGCGCCGCGGCGAGCCGGAGCGAGAGCGGCCCGGCCGCTGCCGGCGGCAGGACAAGCTGCTTGGCAGGCTCCTCAGGCTGATGCTGGACGTGCTGGGGGGCCGGCGCGGCCGCCGCACGGGCTTCCGGCACCGAAAACGTCGCAATGTCGCTGCTGGCAGCACCCGTCTGGGCGCGAACACCGTGGGCACGCGCGGCGGCGCCGGCGGTCCGCTCCGAAAGCTCCGCGAGGCGGGCGCGCTCGCGGGCCTGCATCACGTGCTGCACATTGACCGAGTCGCTCATGGCCACGGCGATGCCGGGTCCGGCCGAGGCGCTCGGGGCGCGGTCGGTCCGGGCCTCCTCGAGGGTGGAGCGCTCGGAAATCGCATCGGCGTCGTCGCTCGAGGTGCGACTCGGCCCAGCCGAACGGCTGCGCGGCGCAGGAGCCTCCTCCTCGATGTCCGGCTGGCTGCCAGCCGGTGCCTCGGCGCGCGGACCTGCCTGACCCGGTGCTTTTGGCGGAGCAGAGCCGTCCTTCGGGCGCGGCGCGATGCGGCGGGCAGGCTGGGGCGCCTCCTCGCTCACGACGCGCTCTGTCTGCGACAGGCCGAACGGCAGCCGGAGCTTCGGGCCGGCCAGGTACCAATAGCCACCGAGCATCACCAGTGCGAGGCCAGCAACAGCCAGGATGGCCGGGCGGACACCGCCGACGGCGGCCTTCGGCACAGCCGCACCAGGAAGGGCGGCGACCGGCGGCCTGGCACCACGCGACTTGCCGGACTTGTCCTGCTGCGTGGACGCGTCGGCATCGGCCTTGGCCTTCTCGGCGGCCTTTCGGGCCATCGCGATGAAGGCTTGTCGATCGCTCAGGGGGGCCGCAGCAGGCTCGGCTGCCGCGCCCGCTCCCTGACCGGGCGCAGGCTGCCTCTCGTCGCGGGAGCCGAGCGGCATCGCGTCGAAGGAGAGGCCCGGGTCCGCCGCACCCGGCCGGCTGGCCGCTTCCGGCGGGCGCACCTCGTCGTAGCCTTTCGCGTCGGGCACGGAGTCGGAGGGCACCGCAAGCTCACGCCCCACGGCGGCGGAGGCCGCCGAGGGGGCCGACGCCGGAGCCACGGGGATGCGGCTCGGTGCCTGAGGAGCGGACACTGCTGCGGTGCGGTGCTGAGGTGTGGCGGCGGCCAGCGGCATCGCCGGAGCTGCTGCAGGAACGCCAGCCTCCGATGCCGTATCCGGCTCGTCGAGCGGGGCGCCGGTCTCGAACTGGTCCAGCCTGTCGAGCATATGCTGCATGGCGAGCTGGAGCGTCTCCAGCGCGTCGAGCGTGCCGGCGTCGGTGCGGCGGCGCTCGTCGATGAACGAGGCGACGATTTGACTCAGGGCCTCGAGCTGCTTGCCAGCCGTGGGATCGACGACAGCCGCGGACCCGGCCGGCTCCTTGTCGGCAAGCTGACTGGCGTAGGCCTCGAGCACCCGGTCGGCGGCGCGACCTGCCGCATCCTCGGCGAGCTGTGCGAGATCCTCGGCCGTGGGCACGAGCGTCCCGAACAGGGCAACGACCTGCTCGTCGCTCAGCTTGTCACCCAGAACGCCCAGCCGCTCCTCGATGCCATCGAGGCGAGCGAGGTGCGTGCCGACCTTCGCCACCTCGCCTTCGAGATGAACGAATCGCTGGTCGAACGCTTCGACAGCCGCGCGGGGGGCCAGCCTTTCGAGTGAAGCCTCGACCCGCCGTGCCGCCTCGAGCAAACGATGCATGGCCGCCTCGGCATCCGGGTCGCGATCGTCACCGGCAGGTGATCCGGCCGGCGCCGGTCTTCCGGCCATCACGCCGAGCATGCTGCGAAGTGGCGGCACCGCGGTGGCGGCCTCGTCGTAGGAGCGCGTCAGGGCCTCGGCGTTCTCGGGGCTCCAATCGTCCTCGTGCGAGGCGTCGGCCGTACGGGCGGCCTGGTCCACCGCGACCGGCGGCTTCCGTGCGGCCGCCGCAGCCGGAGCCGCGAGTGGCTTCTCGAGGGCGACCGGCGGCTCGACGGGCAACTGCCGCTCCGGCGTGACCGCGCTTTCCCCGGCCCCGGCCGACTTCAGCGCCTCGGCGCGTCGAATGGACCTCGGCGGGGATCCCGCACCTGAAACCTTGGGCTGATTCGGCAATGCCGATCGCAGGGCCGGCGGCTCGACAGCCGACGGCATGCGGCGCATGGCCTGTTGCGCCGGCGTCTCGTCAGGGAAGTCTGCGTCGTCCGTGACCTCGAAGCGACCGTCGTCGGCGTCCGCATCCATGTCCGGCCGCGAATCGATCGGGGGCCTGGCAGCCGCTGCCGGCGCCTTGGGAAGCTCGGCCCGAGTCCTGGGGGATGCCGCCTCCGTGTCGCCGGCAGATGCCTCCGACATCGGCTCCCGCAACGGTCCGGCAGCTGCCTCGCGCTTCTCCGTCTCGGCAATGTGCGCGGCAATCCGCTGCAGCAGGTGGTCGAGCTCGCCCCTGCTCTTCGGCGTCTTGTCCGTTGGGCTCTCGTCGTTCCTCGATCGCTCCCGATCCGCCATTTTCGTCCTCGCGGGCAAAATCTGCTTTGGGTCGTGCATCGCTCGCCGAGGCATCCAAATTGGAGCCCACGATCATCGGTTGGAGCCCGATGTTCGCATACGCCGGACGATTGCATCTAAAAGGCTCTGACCTAAAACGAGAAAAAGCCGTCATCGCAACCGTGGCCGCATCGCGTAAAAGAACGGTTAAGCGTCGTTACCTTTCGGAGCGGCTTGCGAATTGGGCTCGGATCGCCACATTTGCCGTCTAGAGCCAGAATTCGGCGCCGGAAGCGGCTGCCGACAGGCATCGGTGGCTCGGGAGGACTTCATGCGCATTCGGACCGGCTTGGCAGCGGCGCTCGTTTTCGCGCTGGCAGGCGTGGCAATCGCGGCACAGCCGGACAGCGTGTCGGGCTCCGAGCCGCAGGCTGGCCGCTACACCATGCAGCCGACCGACGGCGGCTTCCTGCGGCTTGATTCGGCGACCGGGGACGTGTCGTTCTGCTCCCGGACCGGCGGCGAGCTCGCCTGCAAGCCCGTCAAGGACGACCGCGACCTGCAGGCCGAGGTGGCAAGGCTCGTCGCCGAGAACAAGGCGCTCAAGGCCGAGGTCAAGCGGCTCGAGGACATGGTCCTCGCGGACGGCGGCAAGCCGAAGCACAAGCTGGAGCTGCCGAGCGAGGAGGACGTGGACAAGGCGCTGAGCTATTTCGAGCGCATGATCAAGAAGTTCCGCGACAAGATGAAGGACCTGGAGGGCGGCACGGGCAAAGGCACGCCGCTGTGAGCCTCGGTCAGTTGCAAGGGGACCTCGCCTTCGAGACCCACGGCCCCGGCTTCACCGACGCGACCCCCGCCGTCGCCCGATGGCTGGCCGGGAGCGGCGCACGCGACGGCGTGCTCACGCTCTTCCTGCGGCACACCTCGGCCTCGATCGTCGTCCAGGAGAATGCCGATCCCGCCGTGCTCGCCGATCTCGGAACGGCGCTCGACCGGCTGGCGCCCCGCGATGCCGCGTGGCGCCACTCGGACGAAGGTCCCGACGACATGCCGGGCCACGTGCGCACCATGCTGACCGGTGTCTCGCTGGCGATCCCGGTCCGCGAGGGTCAGCTCGCCCTCGGCACCTGGCAGGCCATCTATCTGGCCGAGCATCGCGACCGGCCGCACCGTCGCGAGTTGGCCCTCGCCTTCATCGGCACCACGAGGGACTGAGAATGTCCGAGCCCGACCAGCGGCAACGTGCAAGACCGCGCATCGTCGTGTGCGCCGACGATTACGGCTTCACGCCTGGCGTCAGCCGCGGCATCCGCGAGGCGCTGGGTGCAGGTGCGATCTCGGCCACCAGCGTGATGACGGTCTCGGAGTACTGGCCCGAGGAGGCGGCGGCGCTACGGTCGGTGGCGGGGGCGGCCGATATCGGGTTGCATGTGACACTTACCGACCAGCGCCCTCTCGGGCCCATGCCCACGTTCGCACCCTCCGGCCGCTTCCCACCCCTGACGGCGGTGTTCCGCGACGGGCTCCTCCGCCGCCTGCCTCTGGACGAGATCGAGGCCGAGATCGAGCGGCAGCTCGCGGCCTTCGTCACGCACTACGGCGTTCCGCCTGCGCACATCGACGGTCACCATCACATGCATCAGCTGCCGGGGGTGCGCGACATCGTGGTCAGGGCCGCGGCACGCGTCGGTGGCGGCCGAACGTGGGTCCGATCGTGCCGCGAGGCGCCCCGCCGCATCCTTTCGCGCGGAGTCGCACCCCAGAAAGCCCTGGTCCTCTCCGCGCTCGGCCCAGTCATCGAGCGGCGGGCGGCGAGCCTCGGCGTTGCCACCAATCACGGCTTCGCCGGCGCCTACGACTTCGTCGCGGAGCGGCGGCCCATCGCCGAGCTCTTCGCACGGTTCATCGCCGGGAGCCGGCACAATGGCCTCGTGATGTGCCACCCCGGCCATGCGGATGCCGTTCTTGCCGGGCGCGACGCGATGACGACGGCACGCGAGGCCGAGCTCGCCTTCCTGACGAGCAATGCGTGGCCCGCGCTGCTGGAAGCCAATGGGCTCGAGGTCGGTCCGCTGCTGATCGGCCAGGGCGACGAAGCGGCACGCGAGGCCCCACTGAAGTAAGCAGTCGTAAACCCAGTCCGCGTAGCATTCTCGATGCAGCGTAACAGTCGAAACCGGCACAGGACTCCATGGAGACCAAGGCCCCTTCCGCATCGGCGGCGAGCCTGCTCGCCCGCCTGAAGCCGAGGCCCGTGCGGCCGCAACCTCGCGTGCAGATCGAGCAGCCGACGCCCGGCGACGGCCGACGGTCGCGGCGGCAAGCGACGTGCCTGCAGGCGGCCATCCACTGCGAGCGGCTGTCCGAGCCGGTGGCGTGCGTCATCCGAAACCTGTCCGCGACGGGAGCACGCATCGAGATCGTGCGGGGCGAGCGCAAGCCATTCACCACCGAGGAGCGCATTCCCGACCTGTTCACGCTCGGCTTCCGGCTGGAGCGCACGGAGGTCGACTGCGAGCTCATCTGGCGCCGTGGCGACGTCATCGGCGTCAAGTTCCGCTCGCTGCCGCGCCAGGCACGAGCCTGAGCAAAGAGCCACGGCGGGCAGCCACGCTACTTCTTGACGCCCTTCGGCTTGGCATCCGTCGAGGACTCCGGCGTTGCGGCTGCAGCGGCGGTCTCGCCACCGGACACGTACTTCGACCAGACCCGTGTGCGCCGCTCGGACGAGGCAGGGCTCTCCGGCTGCGAGCCCATCAGGTCGCGGCTGTTGGCGACCATGCCGGCGAGATTGCGCTGCGTGGCACAGCCGAAATCCGGATAGGGGACTCGCTCGGGCTCGCGAGCGGCGTCGCGCGGCCAATGTCCGCACTCGGGTGCGACGGCGACAGGCCGCTGCCAGGCGAGCGTCAGATAAGGACCGTGCGCGGCCCTGCCGCGGACGACGCGGCTGCGCGCGACCCCCGCCTCGTCAAGCGCCCGCTGGACGTCGGCGACGAGCGCTCCTCGCGGGCCGTGGCCGCGCGGCGCCGCGAGCGACAACGGTCCGGTCGCCTCGTCGCGGTAGCGGACTGCGAAGCGGTAGACGTCGGCGTACTGATTGGCGCTCAAGCCCACATGAGGCGGCGGAAGCTCGATGTCGAGCACCTCGTCACGGGCAGCGAACGCGATGCGATGGCCGAGCGCCGGATTGGTCTCGTGCAGAGCCTCCTCGCTGGACAGCCGGTGGAAATCGCCGCACGAGGCGACGATCGCGGCGGCGAGAACGACCGAGAGGACCACGGCTCCATGACGGCGAGGCGCGGGTGTCGGCATGGGCGGGATCATCCCTTCACTCCGCGGTCGGGATACTCGATGATGAAGCCGGGCGAGCCCTCGTAGCGGCCACCGGGCTTGGCTCCGGGCTTTCCGTAGATGCGATTGAGGGCGCCGAAGAACAGGCTCTGCAGATCGCTCGGCGGCATCAGGGTGTCGGTCGGGGCCGCCGCCTGTCCCGGCTCCATGTGCGAGGCGAGATAGGGGGTGACCAGGATCACCAGCTCGGTCTCGCGCCGGCGGTAGTCGTTGGATCGGAACAGGGCGCCGAGCACCGGCACGCTCTTCAGGCCCGGCACGCCATCCACGTTCTGCCGCGTCTCGTCGGAGAGAAGGCCCGCCATGGCGATGGTGCCCCCGGAGGGGAGCTCCAGGGTCGTCTCGGCACGGCGCACCTTGAGGGCCGGCACCGAGATCTGGTCGGTGATGGTGATGGCACCTTCGGTCGAAAGCTCGCTCACCTCGGCCTGGATCGTGAGGCTGATCCGACCCGGATCGAGCACCACCGGCTTGAACGAGGTCGACACGCCGAACTGCTTGAACGTGATGGTGATCTGCTTGTCCGTCGAGGCAATGGGGATCGGGAACTCGCCGCCGGCCAGGAACTTCGCCGTCTCGCCCGACAGAGCCGTGAGCGACGGCTCGGCGAGCGTGCGCACGAGATTGCTGCGCTCGAGCGCCTCGATCAGCGCCGTCACGTCCTGGTTGCCGCGCCTGAAATTCGACAGCAGCTGCGTGCCCGCGACGCCAAGCGGCACGGATGCGGTGGTGACCGGAAACGCATTGGTCATCACGTTGACGAAGTTGAAGTTGCCGCGGTTGAGGATGCCGTTGGGCAGGTCGACACCGAGGCGCTTCAGCGCATCGCGCTGCACCTCGGCCACCTTGATCTTGATGAGCACCTGCTCCTTGGTGGCGACCGACAGCATGTTGACCACGCCGTCCTTCAGCTTCAGCGCCCGTCCCGCGAGGTCGCCGGCCCTGGCCGCGTCCGCAGGCGTGAGCACGCTGCCCGTCAGCGCCACATTCGGCCCGACGGTCGACACCTTGATCTTGGAGCCCGGGATCAGGCGGGTCAGCATCTCGGTGACGGGTGCCAGATCGCGCACCACGGTCATCTCGAGCAGGAGCACCTTCTGCCCCCCCGGGCCGAGAAAGAACGCGTTGGCCTCGCCCACGTCCTTGCCCAGCAGATAGATGCGGCGCGGCGTCTGCACGACGGCATCGACGATGTCCGGACTGGACACCAGCACGTCGGCGACGTCGGTCGGCAGCTCGATCATCATCGACTTGTCGAGGCCGATGGACAGCTTGCGCGTCATCGGCAGCTCGGAGGCTGCCGGGATGGATAGCACCGAGCGGTGCTCGCCCCATGACGGCGCCGCCTCGCGCTCGCTCCTGCCGCCACCCGGTCCTGCCCCGGCCGGCGCGGAGGCGAGTGCCGCTGCAACGACCGTCAGGGAGATGCACAGCAAGCGACGCCACGCACCCGGCCACTTCAACGGAAACATCATCACACCCCGCGGCTCCCGGACGGGGGAGCCTCCCTTTACGCCGGGGACCAACGTGCCCCGACGAGGGCCTTGGGAGCATGATTCGCAGAGGGCTCGCCACGCATCGCAAGGGACAACGCCTGCGACGCCCGTCTCATCGACAGCTTATCAACCGACTCCGGCGCCAGGATCGGTCTTGAGGAAAACGACCCTGCAATTTGATTCGGCTCTATTTTTTGAAGCTCCGTCTAGCCCGACGCAGCCCACGTCGCGATCGAGTTGTTGATAATCGATCCGTGGGGCCGCCGGTCCAATCCGCGCGGCTGGCAACCGATCGACGACAGCCCCGCGGATTCGCCGTTGCGGCCTCAGCCGGCCACGCGGAGCTTGGAGATCTCCGTGCCGATCCGCTGGAAGGCCGAGACCAGAGTTGCGCCGTCGGCTGCCCGAAAGGCCATGCTCGCCTCCGTGGCGCACGATTGCAGCAGGGACGTGGTCGTGGGATCGCTCTCGAGCCGGAAGGCGACAGTATATATTTTGATGCCCTGCGCCTTGGCGTTCGCGCAGGCGGTGGTCAGCTTCTGGTTCATGCGGGCCGTATACGCGGTGGAGGTGTACGTCGTACCGAGCCGGCCGGCGGCGCCATAGCCATGCGCCGCGTACCAGGATTTGTTGTGGTTCGAGTAGGCCGAGTAGGTGTTCTCGCCGTCGGTCATGAGGACGATCACCTTCTGGTTGTCGTGCGCGTCGTAGGCGCGGCCCTCCGCGAAGGGCTCCGCCGGCGACAGCACCCGCCAGCCCCACATCAAGCCCTCGGGAATGTTGGTCGAGCCCTTCGCCACCAGCGAGGCGATCTTGGCCACGACATCCTCCTTGGTCGAGGTGAGCGGCTGCACCGGCTCGGTGTCGCACATGTAGTTGGGGCCATCGGTGCCGCTCGGAACATAGGCACCGTCGTACTTGCAGATGCGGGCCTGCGCCTCGGCCGGCGGCAACGGAACCTTCTGCGACTGGGTGCAGCGGCCGCGCCTGTCGTATTTCGTGCAGGTGGTTGGCTGCGGCGTGCAGGCACCGCCATCGTCGGCGATGTAGCTGTTGTAGTAGGTCATGCCGCCGTCGTTGTTCGAATCGGGCTCATCCGGCGCGAACATCGGCACGAACATGCTGTCGGGCTGCGCCGGATTGGCCGGCGCGTCGCTCACATCGTAGCCGCCGGTGCGTGCCTCCACACATCCCTTCCAGGCGACGCCCAACCGATCGAACATCGTGAAGCGCGGCACGTTCGAGGCGAAATTCGCGCCGCTGGCCGGCGCGATGCCGTCGCCGTCCATCCAGGACGAGCCCTGGCTCGCGGCACCGACGTTGACGGCTCCGGAGAACGGAACCACGGCCATCGTCACGCGCTCCGACTGCTCGGCCCCCGCGAAGACGACGTTGACGAGGCTCTGCGCGGCCGTCTTCAAGTCGGCAATGTACGTGCCCGCCATCGAGCCGGAGTTGTCGAGCACGAGCGCCACCTCGACAGTGCCGTCCCCCTTCACGACGCGCGAGGCTGCCTTGATCTCGAGGCTGCGCACGCCGAATGCATTGAGGAGGCTCGTTCCGATGTTGCCGCCCGCGAAGACCTTCACCTCGCCGCGCGTGGCGTCGAGCTCGACGGATTCGAGCGCCTCGCCCGAGTGACCGTCGATGTTGGCCCTGAAGAAGCGTTCGGCCACGTCGGGCCCCGCGGTGTCCTGATCCGGGGTGCCGAGCTTGTGGGACGCCGCGAGCGCGGCCGAATCGGCGGCTCGCTGAATGCGCTGGTACTCGTGCTCGGTGCGGCCATAGTCGATGGCGATCGCGACGATCAGCATCATCACCATGGACGTGATGGCGAACAACAGGCCGACCGAGCCCGATCTGTCGCGGACACCCGCAGCCAGGATCGCCCCGAGATCTCTCGAACGGCTAGCCACCGCTCGTTGCCAGCTCCTCGCCACGCTCGCCTCCAATTCTCGAAAATTCGAAGAAAAACCTACCGCGCGGGTTTTGGCGGACCATGAAAACAATCACTAAAATTCGAGACGAATTGCTGCGCGAGCCGGTGCCTCGCTGCCGCTGAAAGCGAATGCCGCGCCGGCCGGAAGCTGGGGATAGCCGTTCGGCCGGCGATCCCGGCGGGTGCCGAATCGGCCTAGCTCGACGACGGCGTGCCCGCCGCGTGTTGCGGGCCTCATGTCGAGGAGGCGAGCCGGACCATGTCTTTCCGGATGCAAGCAATCATCGCTGCCGCCGTGTCGATGGCGGCCGTCGTCGGTTTGCCGGGGTGTGCCGGCGGGCCAGGACTGGAGCAACTCGCGCAATCCGCCCGGCCCCTGCCGGAGGCGACCGGCGAAAGCTCGGCCACCACCGCGACATCTTTGCAAACGGGGACCGTGAAGACGTCCGCTGCGGCTGCGCCCCGCCAGGACAACGCGTCCCTGTCGCTCGCCCGCTCGCTCCGCGATAAGGGCGACAAGCCGCGCGCGCTCGTCGAGCTCGAGCGGGCGCAGGCCAGGAGCCCGAAAGACCGTGCCATTGCCCTCGAGGCGGGCATTCTCGCCTTGGAGCTCGGCCATCTCGACAAGGCGCGCCGGTCGCTGGAGGCAGCCAACGATCCGGCCAAGCCCGACTGGCATACACTCGCCGCGCTCGGCACGGTCGCTGCGACAGACGGCAACCAGCGCGAGGCGCAGACATACTTCAAGCGTGTGCTCGAGCTGAAGCCCAACCATCAGCCGACGCTCAACAACCTGGCCCTCTCCTACGCGCTCGACGGAAAGCTCGCCGAGGCCGAGAGCACGCTCAAGAGGTTGACAGCGGGCGGACAGCCACCCCGACAGGTGCAGGAGAACCTGGCGCTGGTGCTGGCACTCTCCGGCAAGCACGCCGAGGCCGAGAAGATCGCAACGGGCGTGTTGGCGAAGGACAAGGCCAAGGCCAACATCGCCTATGTTCGCGCCATGACGCAGCAGGGCAGCTGAGCCGGCCGGCTGGGACGCAGCGACCGCACCGTCTCACCCCAACGTCCAGCCGCCGTCGACCAGCATGTGGGTGCCGGTGACGAGCCCCGCCGCGTCCGACGCGAGGAACACGATGGCACCCATCAAATCCTCGACCTGCCCGATCCGGCCGAGCTTGATCTTCTCGAGCACGGCGGCCCGGAACTCCGGCTTGGCCAGCATCTTGGCGGCGAGCGGCGTCTCGACGAAGGTCGGACAGAGCGTTACCGAGCGAATTCCACTTGGCGCCAGCTCGGCGGCGATCGCTCGCGACAAGCCCTCGAGCGCAGCCTTGCTGGCACAGTAGACCGTGCGGCCGGGGCCTGTCGTGAACGCCATCTGCGAGGAGACGTGGATGAGCGCGCCCTTCGTGCCGGTCTCGACCATGCGCCGAGCCACCGCCTGGGCCACGATGAAGGCCGCACGCACGTTGAGATCGAGCAGCAGGTCGAGGTCCTCGGTCTTGAAATCGATGAAGGGCTGAGGACGGTTGATGCCGGCATTGTTGATCAGCACGTGGAAAGGTGGACGCGACGCCACCTCGTGGCGGACGGCCGCATCGTCGAGAACGTCGAGAACGCAGACCTCGGCCGAGCCGCCGGCTGCCTCGATGGCGGCCTTCGCCTCCTCCAGCTCGGCGCGCGTGCGGGCGGCGAGCACGACATGGGCACCGACATCGGCGAGCGCTGCGGCAGCGGCGAGGCCGATTCCCCGTCCCGCTCCGGTCACGAGCGCGCGGCGCCCGTCCAGGCGAAAGGATGGCGTTCTCGGCAGTGCTGTCATGGGCTCCGTCTCCGTCGGTCTCAGCGCATGGCGGGGGCGCGAACAAGGCACCGCATGCGGCGTCGCGTCAACTCCGGCCCAGGGACGCGAGGACGCAGCGACGACGAGGAATGGAGCGGCCAAGGTGCGGGCGGGGGACATCCGGTCATGAGCGCGCCGACCGTCGCAGAGCGCCTGCACATCGCGCGGCTCTGCGGCGACGCCGCCGCCTCGTCGCTCGCCAGCCGCCTCGCGGGGCTGCCCCTGCTCGGCTGGCGGACCTTGCGGCCCAGGGCCGACGAGCTACTCTTCGTGCCGTCAGACATGCGGCCGGCCGATCCGGGCCTCGCCGACGAGATTGCCGCGGGACAGATGGGTCTCGGCGGTGCCGTGCTCGACCTGGCCGGCAGCTCGCCCTTCGCGGTGGTGGCGCCGGATCGCGCATGGGCGCGCGAGCTCAATGGGTTTGCCTGGCTCGGCGGGCTGCGGACCGCTGGCGGCAAGGACGTGGCCGACCTCGCACGCAGCCTCGTCGCCGACTGGTGCCGCCGCAACCGGCGCATGCCCGGCGGCCGCGGGCTCGCGGCAGAGCCGATGGTCATGGCGCGGCGCGTCACGGCCTGGATCGTCGGCGCAGGGTTTCTGCTCGAGGGCGCGGACGCCGCCTTCTACCGCCTGTTCGCGCGCGCCCTCGGTGGCGAGCTTCGCGCCCTCGATCTGGCGAGCCGGCGGGCGCCCCCTGGTTTTGCCCGCCTCGCGGCACACAACGCCATCCTGCTCGCCTGCCTCGCCCTGGCGGGTCACGACCGGCACCTCGCCCGCGTCGAGCGCCGCCTGCTCGACGAGCTGGCCGCCCAAATCGTGGCGGATGGCGGGCACATCTCGCGGAACCCCGCCATCGTCCTCGACATCGCGCTCGATCTCCTGCCGATCCGCCAGTGCTACGCGGCGCGGGGCCTCGCCATTCCGGCCGCCATCGACAGCACGGTCGAGCGCATGCTCGGGCACCTGCGCACGATGTCGACGCATGCCGGCGCGCTGGCTCGCTTCAACGGCATCGGCGCCGATCGCAGCGATGCGCTCGCAACAGCGCTCGCCCTGCAGGTGGGCGCGAGTCCGATCGCCTCGCGCTCGCCGGGACCGTCGGGCTATGCGCGGCTCGAGCGCGGCGGCACCACGCTGATCGTCGACTGCGGCCGGCCGCCGCCGCTCGTCCACTCGGGTCTCGCGCATGCCGGCTGCCTTTCCTTCGAGATGGCTCACGGCGGCGAGAGCATCGTCGTCAACGCCGGTGCGCCACTGCCGGGCTACGGGCGCCTCAACGCCGACGCACGGGCCACGGCGAGCCACTCGACGCTGACGCTGGACGATCAATCCTCGGCCCGGCTCGTCCGGTCGGCGTGCCTCGAGCGCATCGTCGGGGCGCCGGCCCTGGCCGGACCCGACCTCGTCGCGGCGAGCCTCGTCGAGGCCAACGGCGAGACACGCCTCGTCGCCTACCACGACGGCTATCTGGCCCGCTTCGGCCTTCTGCACGAGCGCCGGATCACGCTGTCGGAGGATGGCCGCTCGGTCTCGGGCGAGGATGTGCTCAGGCCGCATGCCGGCACGCTGAGACTCCCGCACGACGTGCCCCTGGCGGTGCGCTTCCACCTGCCTGTCGACATCGCCTCCACGACGGAGCGTGACGGCGCCATCATCCTCGCTCGGCCGTCTGGCAACGCATGGCGGCTCACGGCAGGCGGCGGGCGGCTGGCGCTCGAGGCCGCCACCGACTACGCGCAGAGCCTCGGTCCGGTGCCCGCGCGCCAGGCCGTCATCCGCACCGCGACCCCGGGTGAGACGATCGTCAGCTGGAAGCTCGAGCGGTTGTGATGCTCCGCAGCTTTGTGGCTCGCCTGTAGCGCCGCGGGTTTCGCGCTCCGGCGGGGCGTGCTAACGGCCTCGACTCGACGAGCCGAACTGGAGCCGAGCCCATGACCGCCGACGCGCCGCGCATCCGCCGCGCCCTCATCTCCGTCTCCGACAAGTCCGGCGTGGTGGATCTTGCCCGGGCACTGGCGGCCGAGGGCGTGGAAATACTGTCCACCGGAGGCACGGCGGCGGCATTGAAGGCCGCGGGCCTCGCCGTCGTCGACGTCGCGGACCATACGGGCTTTCCCGAGATGATGGACGGGCGGCTGAAGACGCTGCACCCCAAGGTGCACGGCGGCCTCCTGCAGGTGCGCGGCGATGCCGGCCACGAGGCGTCCGCCGCCGCGCACGGCATCGCGCCGATCGACCTGCTGGTGGTGAACCTCTACCTGTTCGAGGCGACGGTGGCGAAAGGCGCGCCCTACGGCGACTGCGTCGAGAACATCGACATCGGCGGCCCGGCCATGCTGCGCGCGGCGGCCAAGAACCACGCCGCGGTGACGGTGGTCGTCGACCCGTCGGACTATCCCCGGGTGCTCGAGGCCATGCGATCGGGTGGCGGCGCGACGACACTGGCGCTCCGCCGCGAGCTGGCGCGCAAGGCCTACGCCCTGACGGCGCTCTACGACGGCGCCATCTCCAATTGGCTCGGCAGCGAGATCGCGAAGGCGGCCGGCGACGAGGAAGGAGCCTGGTTCCCGCCGACGATGACGGTGCAGCTGATCAAGGCGCAGGCCATGCGCTATGGCGAGAACCCGCACCAGAAAGCCGCCTTCTACGTCGAGCGCAATGCCGAGCCGGGCTCCATCGCGGCGGCGCGGCAGGTGCAGGGCAAGGAGCTCTCCTACAACAACATCGCCGACACGGACGCCGCACTCGAGTGCGTCAAGTCCTTCGCCGGACGGCCGGCCTGCGTCATCGTCAAGCACGCCAATCCGTGCGGCGTCGCCGAGGCCGACAGCCTTGTCGCCGCCTACGACCGCGCCTTCAAGACAGACCCCGAATCGGCGTTCGGCGGCATCATCGCGGTCAACCGCCCGCTCGACGAGGCGACCGCCCGGGCCATTGTCGACCGACAGTTCGTCGAGGTGATCGTGGCGCCCTCGGCCGAGGCGGGCGCCGAGGCCGCGGTCGCGGCGAAGAAGAACGCACGGCTACTGACGGTCGGGGCATGGCCTACCGCGGCGAAGCCCCGGCTCGACTGGAAGAAGGTGACGGGCGGGCTGCTCGTGCAGGAGGCCGACGTCGCGCTCGCCGCGGGCATGAAGGTGGTCACCAAGCGCCAGCCGACTCCGGCCGAGCTGGACGACCTCCTGTTCGCCTGGACGGTCGCCAAATTCGTGAAGTCGAACGCCATCGTCTACGCGAGGGACCGCGCCACCGTCGGCGTCGGCGCCGGCCAGATGAGCCGCGTCAACGCCTCGCGCATCGCCGTCATCAAGGCCGAGATGGCCGGTCTCGACGTCAAAGGCTCGGTGGTCGCCTCGGACGCGTTCTTCCCGTTCGCAGACGGACTTCTCTCGGCCGCGGGGGCGGGGGCCACGGCCGTGATCCAGCCCGGCGGCTCCATGCGCGACGGCGAGGTGATCGCCGCCGCCGACGAGCAGGGCCTGGCCATGGTCTTCACCGGCATGCGCCACTTCCGGCATTGAGTCGGGGCGGGCAGCACGATCTGGGCAGAGACCTGGAGCCTCGCGCCGAAGCCCTGCATCTAGCCGAGCAAGACCTGCTTGACGTCATGCCCGCGCAGGCGGGCATCCACGAGACTTCAAAACCGGCCGACACCCGTGGGCGAGGCGCGTCGGTTCCCGCCTTCGCGAGAATGACGAAGAGGTGGGGATGCGGGTCCAGGACGCCCGTTCCGGCAGCGGCCCCCCAGCTATCCTATCAACGTCATGCCCGCGCAGGCGGGCACCCACGAGACGTCACAACCGTCCGACACCCGTGGGCGAGGCGCGCGGGTTCCCGCCTTCGCGGGAATGACGAGGAGTTGGCAGAAACGGGTCCAGGACGCCCGTTCCGGCAGTGGCCCCCAGGGGCTGACACTCGTGGCGAGGCGCGTGGGTTCCCGCCTTCGCGGGAATGACGAGGAGGTCCTCAGCCAACGAGGCCGCGCTTGCGGTACCAGGGGTGCGGATTGCCAGGAACCTTCACGCGCAAGCTGTAGACCGACGTGTAGGCCGTGCAGAACATGGTCCGCAGGTCAGGGCCGCCGAAACAGAAGTTCACGGCCTGCTCCGGCCAACGGATGATGCCGACGCGGCGGCCGTCCGGCGCGATCACCCAGATGCCGCCGGGCCCGGTGCAGTAGACGCGGCCCTGCTGGTCGACCTTGAGGCCGTCCGGGATGCCGGGGCCGAGATCCTCGTTCATGTCACAGAAGATCGAGCGGCCGACGGCGCGCCCGTCCGCGTCCAGCTTGATGGCATGGATGTAGCGCGACGAGCGCGTGTTGGCGACGTAGAGCGTGCGCTCGTCGGGCGAAAGTGCGAGGCCGTTCGGATACTCGCAGAGCGCCAGCGTGGATACCTCTCCGTCGGGCGCCAGCCGGTAGACACCGGCGCCATCCCAGAGCTCGGCCTCGCCCTCGGGACCCGGCACCTCGCGCTTGTGATAGGGCACGCGCTTGTCGGGGTCGGTGAACAGGATGCAGCCATTCGAGTGGCAGATGGCGTCGTTCGGCTTGGCGAAGCGGCGGCCCTTGAAGCGGTCGACCAGCACCGTCACCGAGCCGTCGTGCTCCTGGCGCGTGAGGCGGCGTGCGTCGCCCTCGCAATTGATGAGCCGGCCGTCGATGTCGAAGGTGGTGCCATTGCCGCCCTGCGTCTCGCGGACGAGCACCGGCTTCTCACCGGGCACCATGCGGAAGAGCTGATTGCGGCGGATGTCGACGAAATAGAGGAAGCCGTCCGGGTGCCAGGTCGGCCCCTCGGTGAAGACGAAGCCGGTGGCGAGGCGCTCGGCCTCGGTGGTCTCGAGCACGTCGGGCAGATAGTTGGCTGTGGCCATCGGGCTCCTCCTCGGAAACGCGGCGGTTGCCGCCGCCGCTGTGCGGCCCCGAGCATGGCACGATCCGCCTTGCCCGGCACAAGTCATGTCGAGCAGCGGCCAGGAGCCTCTTGCCATGCGAGCCGCGGTTGCTCTCAAATCGGCGCGAGAGCCGGCCGGGCGAGGGGTGAGCCAACATGGAATTCGACTACGTGATCGTGGGATCGGGCTCGGCGGGATCGGTGCTGGCGCATCGGCTGACCGAGAACGGCCGCTACACCGTGTGCGTGCTCGAGGCCGGGCCGACCGACTACAAGAACCCCTACATCCATTTCCCGGCGGGTTTCTTCAAGCTGCTGGATAATCCAGCCGTCAACTGGGTCTACTACACCGAGCCCGAGAAACAGACGAAGGACCGGCGCATCCTCTACCCGCGCGGGCGCGTGCTCGGCGGCTCGTCGTCGATCAACGGCGTGATGCAGGTGCGCGGCCAGCGCGAGGACTACGACGACTGGGCCCGGATGGGCGCCCGCGGCTGGTCCTACGAGGAGGTGCTGCCCTATTTCAAGAAGTCGGAGACCTACCTGCCCGGCGATCCGACATACCGGGGCAAGACGGGCCCGCTCGTCGTCGAGGACTATCGCGGCCACCATCCACTGACGCACGAGTTCGTCGAGGCGGGCAAGGAGTTGGGGCTCGCCTACAACCCCGACTACAACGGCGAGAGGCAGGAGGGCATCGGCTACGTGCAGCAGACGCGGGCCGGCCGGTGGCGGATGTCGACGGCTCGGGCGTTCCTGCACCCGGCCATGAAGCGCAAGAACCTGAAGGTCGAGACCGGCGTGCTGGTGACGCAGCTCAACTACGCGGGCAATCGCGTCGCGGGCGTCACCTTCCGGCGCGGCATGGGCGAAGGCGAGCCGGTGCCGATCACGGCCAAGCGAGAGACGATCATCTGCGCCGGCTCCATCAACTCGCCGCAGCTGCTGCAGCTCTCGGGCATCGGCAATCCCGAGCACCTCAAATCGATCGGCGTCACGGTGCGCACGGCGCTCCCCGGCGTCGGCTACAATTTCCACGATCACTACGTGGCGCGTGTCGTCCGCTCGATCACCAGGCGCACGACCGTCAACGAGGAAAGCCGTGGCTGGCGCCTCGCCGTCAACGTCGCCCGCTGGGCGATCAAGGGCGACGGCATCCTCACCTACTCGGCCGGCAACGGCATCGCCTTCTGGCGCTCGGAGCCGCACCTGACGCGGCCCGACGTGCAGCTCTCGTTCGCGCCGGCGAGCTATCCCAACGGCCAGATCGGCGTGCTCGACAAGACGCCCGGCATCACGTGCGGCGCCTGGCAATGCCGGCCCGAGGCGCGCGGCACGGTCCTCGCCAAGTCCTCCAACCCGCGCGAGGCCCCGGCGATCAAGCCCAACTACCTCGACCACGAGACCGACCGGAAAGCCATCGTCGCCGGCTTGCGGAAAAGCCGCGACATCCTGTTCACGCGCGTTTTCGACAAGTACGGCGGCGAGGAGGTCTATCCGGGAAAGGACATCCGGACGGACGACGAGTGGCTCGACTACGCCTATCGCTATGGATCGACGGTCTATCACCCGGTCGGCACCTGCAAGATGGGAACCGATCGCATGGCGGTGGTGGACCCGGAGCTGCGCGTGCACGGCATGTCCGGCCTCAGGGTGGTCGATGCCTCCGTGTTCCCCAAGATGACCTCCTCGAACACCAACGCGCCCACCATCATGATCGCCGAGAAGGCCGCCGATCTGATCCTGACCAGCGCGGAGGCTTGAAATCGTATTGCCGACGACCCACCTCGGAAGCGAAACTGACCATTGGCAGCGGAAAGGATCGAGGGACCGCGCCGCAGACAGCCCGGAGGCGGTCGTTCGCATGTCCAAGCCACTCGCCATGCTGCTCGCAGCCGTCTCCGTGGCGGCGTCGATCTCACCAGGGCTCGCTGTCGCCCAGGTCGGCACGCTCCCGGGCGGGCGGCCCAAGCCGATCGAGCCGAAGATTTACCGGCCAGCTCCGCCGCCGACCGCTACCTCACCGCGGATCAGGCCGAATCCGCGCCTCTCCGTGACGCCTTACCGTGCGCCACGCCTTGGACCGTCGGCCGCCGAATGCGATCGTGGCTGGTCTCGATCGTCGCGATGGTCTCGCGCCGACTACGATCGGAAATGCAGGTAGGCACGCCGGCTCGTCTCGGAATACGAGCAGCTGCCCCATTTACATCGTTCACTTTACCGTATTTTCGCAATCCGCCCCTTAGAATGCCTATCTGATGCCCCAGATCCTCGTATCGCGGGGCTTTTCGGAGGGTGACGATCATGGGCTTGCCACTGAGCGGGGTCGAGCTCCTCGGCCTGTTCTCCATTCTGCTGGTGATTCTGGGCATCTGGTCGACCGTGAAGGTCGTGCCGCAAGGCTACAACTGGACGATCGAGAACTTCGGGCGCTACACGCGGACGCTCACGCCCGGCCTGCACATCCTCGTGCCTGTCATGGAGCGCGTCGGCGCGCGCATGAACATGAAGGAGCAGGTGATGGATATTCCGTCCCAGGACATCATCACCCGCGACAACGCCATGGTGAAGGTCGACGGTGTCGCCTTCCATCAGGTGCTCAACGCGGCGAAATCCGCCTACGAGGTGGAAAACCTCGAAAGTGCCATCATCAACCTGACGATGACCAACATCCGGACGGTGATGGGCTCGATGGATCTCGACGAGCTGCTGTCGAACCGCGACCAGATCAACGCCAAGCTGTTGCAGGTGGTCGATGCGGCGACCGAGTCGTGGGGCGTGAAGGTGACGCGCATCGAGATCAAGGACATCGCGCCGCCGCGCGACCTCGTCGATTCGATGGCGCGCCAGATGAAGGCCGAGCGCGAGAAGCGGGCACAAATCCTGGAGGCCGAGGGACACCGGCAGGCGGCAATCCTGCAGGCGGAAGGTGAGAAGCTCGGCGCCGTGCTCGAAGCCGAGGGCCGCAAGGAGGCGGCGTTCCGCGACGCCGAGGCCCGCGAGCGCTCGGCGCAGGCCGAGGCCGAGGCAACGCGCGTGGTGTCCGAGGCGATCGCCAAGGGCAACGTGCAGGCGCTCAACTATTTCGTCGCCAACAACTACATGAAGGCGCTGGAGGGCATCGCCAAGTCGCCGAACCAGAAGATCCTGATGATGCCGCTCGAGGCGGCCTCGGTGATCGGCTCGCTGGCGGGCGTGGCCGAGATTGCCAAGGAGGCATTCGGCAAAGGCAATCATGGTGGCGACCGCGGGGGCGCTGGTCCACGCACGAGCACGCCGAGCGTGCCGCGCTCCTGACGAAGGCGTAGGACTCGATGCAGCGCCGCCAGCCCGACTCGGGCTGGCACGCGGCGAGCGAAAAGAGGGTGGGTGCCATGTCGCTGGTCGGATCATTGGCCGGGCTCGGTGCCTGGAACTGGCTGTTCGCGGCCGTGCTGCTGCTCGGGCTCGAGGCCTTGGTTCCGGGGGTGCATTTCGTGTGGTTCGCGGTCGCCGCCATCCTGGTCGGCGTGCTCGCACTCGCAACCGACATCGCCTGGCAATGGCAGCTGGTGTTGTTCGCGCTGCTGGCGGTCGCCAGCGTGTTCGCCGCCCGCCGCTATGCTCGATCCGACGCGACCCCCAGCGATTCGCCCGACCTCAACGCCCGCGGGCACCAGTACGTGGGCCGGATGGTCACCGTCGAGGAGGCGATCCGGGCCGGCCGCGGCCGGGTGCGCGTCGGGGATACGGTGTGGCAAGCCGAGGGGCCCGATACGCCTGCCGGGACACGCGTCAAGGTCACCGGAGCGCGCGACACCGTGCTGGTCGTCGAGCAAGGGTAGGGGAGGGGCCGGGAGGGCAGGAGACGTCGCGTGAAACGCCACCTCCGTCAGCGCTTCTGGGCCGAGGACGGCGATCCGGGTCCGCTCGCGTGGGGCCTTGCCATCATCAGCCTCGTCCTGCCGATCGCCGGCCTGGGGCTCTGCCTCGCCGGCGGCCTCGTGGTGCTCCGCGGCGAGAGCGCGGGCTGGGCGCTGCTCGGCATCGGCGCCGTCTGCCTCGGGATCGACATCGTCATCGACCTGGTCTGGGCGCATCCTGGCGTCACGCATAGCGACGAGCCCAACCTCAACCGGCGCGGCGAGGAGCTCGTCGGCCGGAGGGCAACCGTCGCCGAAGCCATCGAAGGCGGCCGCGGCAAGGTCCGCATCGGGGATACGGTCTGGCAGGCCGAGGGGCCCGACCTGGCCTTGGGCGCGCTCGTCCGGGTCTGTGGCACGAAAGGGACCGCGCTCGTCGTCTCCCCAGCCACCGATTGATGCGACCGCAAGCGAAACACTGTTTCGGCCTTATATTGATCAAAGTTCAAAACTATATCGGCGAATAGCGGCAGCCAACGCGCCGCCCAGCCCGGGACTCGCCATGCTTCGAGCTCTTGCACACATTCTCACCCGCTTCTTCCTCGGCACCGCAGCCTCGGCCGGACGGCAAGTGCTCGACAGCGAGGCACGGCTTGCCACTCCGCCGCGAACGCTCGACAATGAGTTGCAGGTGAAAGCTATGCGGGGTGAAGCTTCGCCGCCGCGAAAGGTTGGGCATCTGACGGTCTACGAGGGGGGCAGACGTGCGCATGACTCCCATGGCGGCGGCCCACTCGGGCAGCCCAGCCCCGTTCCCGGCAGCAACAGGACGACCTCGCCGCGTAGCGCCTGAAATGTTAACCGCGCGGAGCTAATGCTCTAGCCTGGAACGCATTTCTTTTTGCCGGCGGTAGCCCGACATCCGAGCCCGAGGACGGACCATGCTCCACACGCTGATGACAGCACGGCGGTTCGCGCCGCTGTTCTGGTGCCAGTTCCTGTCCGCGCTGAACGACAACTTCCTGAAAACGGCACTCGGACTGCTCGTGCTCTACAAGCTCGGCGCCGAGCACGGGGCGGCTCTGGTCACCCTGGCGACGGCCGTTTTCATGGCGCCGTTCTTCCTCCTCTCGGCGCTCGGCGGCGAGATCGCCGACAGCCACGACAAGGCCCGCGTTGCCGATCGCATCAAGCTCGCCGAGATCGGCGTCGCGCTCATCGCGTCGCTCGGCTTCGTGCTCGAGTCGGTGCCGATCCTGTTTCTCGCCCTCGCCTGCTACGGCGTGATCGGCGCCCTGTTCGGACCCATCAAATACGGCATTCTGCCCGACCATCTCACCACCGAGGAGCTGACCGCCGGCAACGCGCTGGTCGAAGGCGGAACTTTCCTCGCCATTCTGGGCGGTGCGGTCGCGGCCGGCTACGTGGTGGGCGAGCGGGTGAGCTCCGGGTTCATCGCCGGCATCGCCATCACGCTGGCGGTCGCCTGCTGGCTGGCGGCGCGAATGATCCCATCGACCCGTACCGGTGCTCCGGGGCTGCGTATCGGGCGCAATCCGCTGGCTTCCACATTCCGAGAGCTCGGCACGCTACGCTCAGACCGGCGGCTGTGGGTCGGCGCCCACATCGTGTCGTGGTTCTGGCTGGTCGGTGCCGTCGCCCTGTCGCTGCTGCCGACGCTGATCAAGGATCGCCTCGGGGGCACCGAGGGCGTCGTCACGCTCGCAACGGCTGCCTTCACCATCGGCATCGCGGCAGGCTCGCTGATGGCCGCCCGTGCCAGTCACCACCGGCCGAACCTGGCGCTGGTGCCGGTCGGCGCCTTTCTGATGGCGCTCTTCTCGCTGAAGCTCGCCTATCTCGCGGGCACCGCCGTCACGCCCGACCGGCTGATCGGGCCGTGGGAGCTGCTGTCGGGTCTCTCCGGCTGGCCGCTGCTGATCGGCCTGACCGGCCTCGCGTTCGCCGGCGGGCTCTACATCGTGCCGTCGTTCGCCGCGGTCCAGTCCTGGGCGCAGCCGGAGCGGCGCGCCCGCTCGGTGGCCGCCGTCAACATCCTCAATGCCGCCTATATGACGGTCTCCGGCCTCGCGGTGGCCGTGCTGCAGGCGAAAGGCGTCGGCCTCGGCACGCTGTTCCTGGTGCTCGGCCTCGGCAACCTCGTAGTGGCCGGTCTCGTGCTGTGGGCCTGGGGCCGCGACGGCGTGCAGGATGTGGCGCGCTTCATCTTCCAGGTTTTTCTTCGGCTCGAGGTGAAAGGCATCGAGAACCTGCCCAAGGCGGGCGAGCGCACGATCATCGCGCCGAACCACGTGAGCCTGCTCGACGGGCCGATCATGCATGCGATCCTGCCCGGGCACGCGGCCTTCGCCATCGACACGGGCATGGCCGAGAAGGCATGGGTGAAACCGTTCCTGCGCCTCATCAATGCCTTCACGCTCGATCCGACCAAGCCTCTCGCGACGCGCGCGCTGGTCAACATCGTGAAGGGCGGGCAGACGATCGTGATCTTTCCCGAAGGCCGCCTCACCGTCACCGGCGGGCTCATGAAGGTCTACGACGGCACGGCCATGATCGCCGACAAGGCCGAGGCGTGGGTGGTGCCGGTCAGGATCGAGGGGCCCGAGCGTTCCGGCTTCTCGTACATGCGCCCGACGCAAATCCGCAAAGGCTGGTTCCCGAAGACGACCGTGACGATTCTGGCGCCGCGCAAGCTGGAGCTCGATCCGGAGCTGAAAGGCAAGGCTCGGCGGCAAGCCGCCGGCGCCAAGCTGCAAGACATCATGGTCGACACGGCCGTCGAGACGGCGCGCATCGACCAGACGCTGCTCTCGGCGCTGGCCGAGGCCAAGCGCGTGCGCGCCACCGGCAAAGCCCCGGCGGTGCAGGACCCGCTCGGGACCAGCCTCTCCTACGGCAAGCTCATTCTCGGCGCGCAGGTGCTCGGCGCCGCCATTGCCCGACTTCAGCCGGCGACGCGCGAGGGCGAGGCGGTGGGCGTGCTGCTGCCCAACTCGGCGGGCGTCGCCGTCACGTTCTTCGCGCTGCAGGCGATCGGCCGCGTTGCGGCGATGATCAACTTCACCGCGGGGCCGCAGAACGTCGCTGCGGCCTGTCGTGCGGCGCGTGCGCGCGTCGTGCTCACCTCGCGCGCCTTCGTCGAGAAAGGCCGCCTCGAGCCGCTCGTCGCGCGCCTCGTCGAGGACGGCGTCACGATCCATTATCTCGAGGACGTGCGCGGCACGATCGGCCTCGCCGACAAGGTGCGCGGGCTGCTGCAGGGCTCCCGGCCCCAGGTCGAGCGCCAGCCGGGCGACCCGGCCGTGGTGCTCTTCACCTCGGGCTCGGAGGGCACGCCGAAGGGCGTCGTGCTCTCGCACCGCAACCTGCTTGCGAACGCCGCGCAATGCCTCACGCGCGTCGCCGCCGACGGCGAGGACAAGGTGTTCAACGTGCTGCCGGTGTTCCACTCGTTCGGCCTCACCGGCGGCATGATCATGCCGTTGATGGGTGGCATTCCGACCTATCTCTACCCCTCGCCGCTGCACTACCGGATCGTGCCGGAGCTGGTCTATCAGACCAACGCCACCATCCTGTTCGGCACCGACACGTTCCTCGCCGGCTACGCCCGGACCGCCCACCCCTACGACTTCCACAACGTGCGGCTGATCATGGCCGGCGCCGAGGCCGTGAAGGACCGCACGCGGCAGACCTACATGGAGCGCTTCGGCGTGCGCATTCTCGAGGGCTACGGCGTCACCGAGACGGCGCCCGTGCTCGCGATGAATACGCCGCTCGCCAACCGGCCGGGCACCGTCGGGCGCCTGTCGCCGCTGATGAAGGCCCGCCTCGAGCCGATGCCCGGCATCGAGGAGGGTGGCCGGCTGCTCGTCTCGGGGCCGAACGTCATGCTCGGCTACTACCGCGCCGAGAAACCCGGCGTGCTCGAGCCGCCGGATAACGGCTGGCACGACACCGGCGACATCGTCACCATCGATGCCGACGGCTACATCCGCATCCGAGGCCGCGCCAAGCGTTTCGCCAAGATCGGCGGCGAGATGATCTCGCTCGCGGCGGTCGAGACGATGGCCGCGGAGCTGTGGCCGCAGGCGCTATCCGTCGTCGTCTCGCTGCCCGACCCGCGCAAGGGCGAGCGGCTCGTGCTGCTCACGCAGCAGGCGGGCGCCGACCGCCCGGCGTTCCTGCGCCACGCGCGCCTCAAGGGCATGACGGAGCTCTCCGTGCCGGCGGACGTGGTGGTCGTCGACCGTGTCCCGCTGCTCGGCTCAGGCAAGGCCGACTACCAGGCTGCAAACGCGCTCGCCAAAGCGCGGCTCGCCGCGAAATCCGCGCCTGAGCCGGAGAGCGCGCCGCTCGAGCCCAAGGCCCCTCCGGCCGCCCAGCCGAGGGCCGTCGCCGCGGAATAGCCCATCCGGCCGTGCGCGCCGCCGGGAGGGCGAGCACGACCAGCTCTTCCCGCATCGTCGACACAACAGAAAAGCGGCCGGAAAGCTGATGGGCTTTCCGGCCGTTTGTATTTTGCAGGCTTTCGTCGTCAATGTTTCGGCAGGAGCCGCAGCAAGGGAAGAAGCGCTGCTGCGGCTTTCGCCTCAGATGACGAGGAAATACGCGTGGGTGAGTGCGTGGCCCGCGGCGAGTGTCGCGAATTGCACCTGGCCGCCGTCCTCGCTGCCGTTCTCGTCGTAGAAGAGAGCGCCCGTCGTGTCGTCGTAGATGACGTGATCGTCGGCATCGCCCGCCTGCGTGCCGATGACGAACTGATCGGCATCGAGCGTGCCCGTGACCGCGAGCGCGGTCATGATGGCCTTGGAGAGCGCGACCTTGTCCTCGCCGGCCGTGAAGTCGGTGATCGTGTCGATATTCGTGCCGCCGAGCGTCGTATTGAAGACGAACGTATCCGCGCCGAAACCGCCCGTCATGATATTCGCACCGATGTTTCCCGTAAGCTCGTTGTCGTCTTCGTCGCCGGTGAGGCTCAGGGCTGCGGTGCCGGTCAGCGTGGCATTCTCGACGCTGGCATAATTGGCGAGGTCGAGGTCGAACAGCCACGTGCGAACGGTGTCGATCCCACCGCCGGCCCCCGCCGCCTCGACGACGATGTCGCTCGCACTGTCGACGACGAACGTATCGTCGCCGGTACCGCCGATCATGCTGTCGGCACCCGTGCCGCCGACGAGAAGATCGTTGCCGGCGCCGCCGTCGAGCGTGTCATTGCCGCCGAAGCCGCTGATGACGTTGTTGCCGGAATTGCCGGTGAGCAGGTTATCCCCGTCAGTGCCGGTGTGGCGCAAGCTCGCGTTGCCCGAGAGCAGCGCATTCTCGACGTTGGCGTAGTTGGCGAGATCGAGATTGAAAGCCCAGGTGCGCACCGTGTCCGTGCCGCCACCCACATCCTCGACGACCACGTCGCTCGTGCTGTCCACGACGAACGTGTCGTCGCCCGCGCCGCCGATCATGCTGTCGTTGCCGGTGCCGCCATTGAGCAAGTCGTTGCCAGAGCCACCGTCGATCGTGTCGTTTCCGATCCCGCCGCTGATCACGTTGCTGCCGGAGTTGCCGCTGAGCACGTTGTCGCCGTCGTTGCCCGTCAACCGGAAACTGCCCGTACCCGTAAGCAGTGCGTTCTCGATGTTGGAATAATTGTTGAGATCGAGATTGATGGCCCAGGTGCGCACCGTGTCCGCGCCGCCGTCCGCGTCCTCGACCACGATGTCGGCAGCACTGTCGACGATGAACGTGTCGTCGCCCGCGCCGCCGGTCATGCTGTCGATGCCCGCACCACCGTTGAAGAAGTCATTGCCACCGCCGCCATCGAGCGTGTCATCGCCGGCGCCACCGGTGAAGCGGTTGTCGGCTCCGTCGCCGGTGATCGTATCGGCATGCGCCGTACCGACGATGCGCTCGAAGCCGGTCAGCGCGTTGAGGTTGCCGCCGATGTGCAGCGTCTCGGCAGCCATTTCGACGGCAATTCCGCTGCCGAAATTCATTCGGCTGAAGTCCAGAGTGTCGATACCCTCGCCGCCGACGAACGTATTGCCGAGGAACGACAGGCTGGCGCCCGTCGCAGTCGCGCCGGAATCGAACGTGACGGTGTCGTTGCCCATCCCGCCGTCGATGATGTTGTCGACGATGCTGGCGCTCGCTGTTCCGGCAGCACCGGCCGTGCCATCGGTTCCGAGCCAGCTTTCTCCGCCCGACGCCGAGCCCGTCAAACCGCCGCTGCCACCGAGCCCGGCGACCGCCTCGTACGCGATCCTGATCGTGTCGTGGCCGCTGCCGGCATCGATGTCGTTGCTGGAAATATCGACTGACGCCAAGCCGCCGGCCCCGCCAGACCCGCCATTGCCGGCAAAAGAATTGACCAGCCCGATAAAAGGCACCATGGAGGATACGCCATTGCCGCCGATGCCGCCCGACCCACCAGCACCGCCGAATGCCCCGGCGTCGATCTCGAGCGTATCGTGTCCGTGACCGAGTGCGATCGCGTTCTCGGCGACGGAGACGACAGCATTGCCGCCCGCGCCGGCCGCGCCACCGTGACCTCCATTGGTCCCCAAAAAGTTCCCCACCTTGCTGGCAGCACCAGCTGCACCCGTGCCGCCCTCACCGCCGCTTGCAACACCGAATACGCGGACTTGATCGTTAGCGGACTGAACGTCCACGACGTTCTGTCCGAACGTGAATGCCGCGTCGCCGGCATCGCCTGCCTGCCCCGCCGCTCCGGGTGTGCCAATGGTAAAATCGTAGGATTCTCCAGAGCCCCCTGCTCCGCCCGCACCGCCGCTTCCCGATTGCACGGTTCCCGCGAATGTGAGCGAATCCGTAGAGTGGGCGATCGTGACCAGATCGGCCATCGTGGCGGTCACTGCCGAGATAGCGAAGGCCGCGTCGCCACCGACGCCTCCCGATGCGCCATTCAGACCATTCATGGTGAAACCTAGAGAAGCGTCGGCTCCTGCCCCACCAGAACCGCCGTCGCCGCCGCCCACTGTGCGATCGAAGTCGATGGTCGACCCACCGTCTCCAATCTGGTCGCCAAGACCGAATACGTAGCTCGCGGCCTCACCCGTAGATCCGCTGGTGGCAGCCGTCGACGGTAGGGCCCCCGGATCGCCAGACGCTCCGTTCGCGCCCGAAACCGTATCGTGGTCCGTAATGTTGATAATGCTCACGTTGGCTTCCCCCGAATGCGGCCACGCGGATCCTTGCCGCACGCGCACGCCTAATGACAATTTGTCTGATGACAGTTTCTGGACGTTTAATGAGCGACACGGCGCGGCACACATCGCCCAGAAGGGCATGAAGTTTCTGTCGAAGCGCTCGTCGCGTCGCTCAGATCACCAGAAAATCGGCATTGGTGAGGGAAAGCCCTGCGGCCAGAGTCGCGAACTGCGTAGCGCCGCCGGCAAGATTGCCGTTGCTATCGTAGAGAAGCGCACCCGTTGCCGAATTGTAAATGATGTGGTCGTTCGCATCGAGCGCCTGCGCGCCAATCACGAACTGGCTGGCGGCGAGCGTGCCGGTTGCCGCACCGAGCGCCGTCATGACGGAATTCTCGAGCGCAATGGTATCGTCGACAGGCAAGAAATCGGTAATCGTATCGATATTCGTGCCGCCGAGCGCCGTGTTGAAGACGAACGTGTCCGCGCTGCCGCCACCCGTCAATGAATTGGCTCCGATGTTGCCGGTGAGCGTATTGGCACCACCGTTGCCGGTGATGCTCAATGCCAAGGTGCCAGTCAGCAGCGCATTCTCGACGTTGGCGTAGTTGGCAAGGCTCAAATTGAAGACCCACGTGCGCACGAGATCGGTGCCGCCGCCCGCGCCTGCCAGCTCCACCACGACGTCGCTCGTGCTATCGACAATGAAGGTATCGTTGCCGGTGCCGCCAATCAGGCTGTCGGTGCCGGTGCCGCCGATGAGGAGATCATTGCCGGCGCCGCCATCGAGCGTGTCGTTTCCGCCGTTGCCATTCAGCGTGTTGTTGCCGGTGTTGCCAGTGAGGCGATTGGCTCCGCTGTTGCCGGTGAGGCTGAAATTGCCGGTGCCGGTAAGTAGAGCGTTCTCGACATTCGCGTAGTTGGCCAGATCGAGATTGAACAGCCAAGTGCGAACGAGGTCCGTTCCGCCGCCGGCGCCCGCCGCCTCGACCACGACGTCGCTCGCACTTTCGACGATGTAGGTGTCGTTATCGGCGCCACCGATCATGAGGTCGGTGCCCTCTCCGCCGATGAACAGATCATTGCCGGTGCCGCCGATCAGGCTGTCGTCGCCGGTGCCGCCCTCGAGCCGGTCGTTGCCCGAGCCACCGTCGAGCGTATCGCTGCCCGAGCCGCCGAGCAGGGTGTCGTTGCCGCCCGCCCCGTCGACACGGTCGGCGCCGCGGCGCGCGTCGATCAGATTGGCGTTGCCGTTACCCGTGATGCGGTCGCCGAGCTCGCTGCCCGTTGCGTCGTTCACACCCGAAAACGTCGTCCGCGTGCCGCCAAGGGTGCCATTGGCCGTCGAAAGATTGGCCTCGAGCGCGGTGCGCCATGCGTCGGCCAGCTCGGCGAAGCCGGACGGCGTCAGGTGAATGCCGTCCGACAGATCGCCGAGCGACAGACTGGAGGTGGTGACCAGGAAGGCATTCAAGCCGAGCGACTGGGCCTGCGCGACGAGGGCCGGCAGAGCGGCGTTCACGTCGACGCGACGTTGCGCGGTCGCCGCACCGTAGACTGCCGGATCGATCGGAGGCAGCTCGGCGATGGCAAACCTAACCCCCGGGTTCACCGAGGCGAAGCTCTGCATGATCGAGAGCATGTCGGCCGGCACGGAGGTCGCCGCATCCACCTCGCCGAGGTCGTTCGTGCCGAGCATCATCAGGACGACGTCCGGATGCTGGGCGTTGGCGATGGCGAGCGCCTGGCCGGCGACCTCGGTCACCGTGATGCCCGAGACGCCCTGATGCTGCCGGTCGGGCAGCGCCGACGTGCCGTTCTCGTAGGCACCCACATAGTCGATCGAGAGGCCATCGGCGACGAGGCCCTCCCAGAGCGCGCGGCGATAGGATTCCCAACCGCTTTCGGGGGCGAGATTGCCCTGTGCGTCGTAGGACCAGCCGTGGGTGTTGGAATCGCCGAGCGCCAGCACGCGGGCAACGTCCGCCCAATAGCCCTGCGCAAGGTCGATCACCTTGCCGTGCCCGGTGACGCCCGTGAAATCGAGGCCCGACGTGCCGGCCGCGACCAGCTCGATATTGTCGAGCATGGCGCCGAGACCGTCCGCGCCTTGCGATTGCACCTCGCGGATCGTCAGGCGATCGAGTGCGCCCGTGCCGGTCACGGAGAGGCTATAGGTGTCCCAAGCCGTTCCCGGCGCGATCGTCGCCACGACCGTGCCATTCCAGACCACCTCTATGCCGCACGTGGACACCGACCCGAAGGGCCGCACCTTCGCATCGAGCATGAGCGTGTAGGTCTGCCCAGCCACGGTCTGGACGTCCTGGAACAGACCGTCCCAGGCGCCGTCGTAATCGAGCTCGGCGAAATTGACGCCATCGGTCGCGGTGACGCCGTTGAGATCGTTCCAGACCTCGATGTGACCGCCCGAGATCGCGGTCCAGCCGGGAATGCTCGTATAGCCTGCGTATTGCCCTGCCGGCAGCGACGGCTGCTCCAGAGAGCCGTTCACGAGGAGATTGGTGGCCATGCGCTACTCCCTTGTCGTGAACGAAAAACCGAGGAGCGTCGCATGCGGCGACGTCCTAGCCGTACACGATCTGGCCCTGCACGGCGGTCCAGGTCGCATTGGGCATCCACAACGCCCAGCCGCCAGCATTGGCGAGGTAGGCGCCCGAGACGCCGCCGATCGTGGTCTGCACGCCGGCGACCTGGCCGTTGAGGCCCGATGCGAACGAAATGATGTCGCCCGTGCCGAAGCCCAAGATCGTATCGAAATCGCCGGACACGAGATCCGCCGCCTCGAAGCGATAGGTGTCGTTGCCGAGCACGCCGTACAAGAGGTCGCTGCCCGCCCCGCCGATCAGCGTATCGTTGCCGGCGCTGCCGGTGCCGCCGTAAAGGGTATCGTTGCCAGTGCCCCCCGACATCCACGCGTAGCCGCCGGCCGAGCCGACTGCGAGAACATCGTTGCCGCCCTCGCCGAGGAGCGCGTCGCCGCCGATGACGCTTCCCGTGAAATCGCCGCCGAAGAGCCAATCGTCGCCCGCACCGCCCCAAATGGTGTCGTAGCCCGAGCCGCCGTAGACGAACGTCGCTCCGGTGCCCCCGACGATGCTGTCGTTGCCGGCTCCGGCGACGGCGATGTCACCGACCTGACCCGTCTTGCCGTCGCCGGTGACGATGGTGTCGTTGCCGCCATTGCCGACGATGTAGTCGAGGCCCGCTCCGCCATCGAAATAATTGGCGAGGTCATCACCGATGAGGACGTCGGAAAGCGACCCCGCCACACGGTCGCGGCCGGACCCGATGGCACCCTCGATGCCCGAAAGCGCATCGTAGGCGCCGAAACCATCCTGCGCGAAGCCGTTCATCAGGTCGACGTAGACACCGGCGCTGCCGCCGGCCGCGAAATCACCGGCGTGGGTGACGATGTCGAGGCCGCTGCCACCCGAGATGGTGTCGCGTCCCGAGCCGCCGACGAGCGTGTCGTTGCCGCCGCCTCCGGCCATCAGGTCGTTGCCGCCGCGGCCATCGAGCAGGTTGGCCCCTGCACTGCCGGTGATGCGATCGCCGAGGTCGCTTCCGATCGCGTCGAGGACCCCGGATGCTATCGAGTTTCGCGTGCCGCCAAACGTCCCGTTGGCCGTCGTGATGTTGGCGTCGAGGGCACTCAGCCAATAGCCGGCCATCTCGGCGAAGCCCGAGGGTGTCAGATGAATGCCGTCGGTGAGATCGCCCGGCGTCAGGCCCGGCATGGAAACGAGAAAGGCGTTGAGCCCAAGCCCCTGCGCCTGCGAGATGAGCGCGGGCAGCGCCGCGTTCACGGCATTGCGCCTGGCCACGATGTCACTGCCGTAGATCGCGACCTCGAGCGGCGGCAACTCGGCGATGGCGAAGCGCACGCCAGGGTTGACCGAGGCAAAGCTCTGCATGATCGAGAGCATGTCGGCCGGCACGGATGTCGCCGCGTCCACCTCGCCGAGATCGTTGGTGCCGAGCATCATCAGCACGACGTCCGGATGCTGGGCGTTGGCGATGGCGAGCGCCTGCCCCACGACCTCGGTCACGGTGATACCGGAGACGCCCTGGTGCTGGCGGTCGGGAAGTGCCGACGTGCCATTCTCGCCGGCGCCGACGTAGTCGATCCACGAGCCCTGGCCGACGATGCCGTCCCACAGCACGCGCCGGTAGGACTCCCAGATATCCTCGGCCGCGAGGTTACCCTGCGAGTCGTAGGAGTAGCCGTGTGTGTTGGAGTCGCCGAGCGGCAGAACCCGAGCGGCGTCGGTCCAGAAGCCCTGCGAGAGGTCAATCACCCTGGCTCGACTTCCGGCGCCGGACAAATCGATGGTCGAGCCGTTTGCCGGCGGGAGGCCGATGTCGACCGGCATAGCGGCGCGTCCGTCGGCCGATGGGATCGTGGCATCACCGAGTTCCTGGCCTGACGGCGGCTGCTCCCACGAGCCATTGACGAGAAAATGTGCCACGCCGCCCAGGCTCCCCAACCGATCACGCATCGAAGGTAAACGATGCGGCGCAGCATAAGGGTGAGTAGTCACACAACGGAAGGGTTCAGCTTGTCGCTTCGAAATTATGAGTTAACGTCCATGATTGGAACAATCCGATGATGCTCCGTCTGAGCAGCTGCGGTGGTCCGCTCCCGACGGTATGGCCAAGCCGGCCGGTGGTGCCTAGAGTGGCAGGGTCGGCATTGCAACGAGGAAGACCCATGCCCATCGCGACCCGCTACCTGTTCATCGTCAGCATGGATGTCGATCCCGACAAGGAGGCGCTCTTCAACGAGGTTTACGACACCGAGCACGTGCCCTTCATCTCGAAGGTGCCGGGCGTGAGGGCCGCCACCCGGATCAAAGGCGAGGCGTTCACCATGCAGCTGGGCGGCGAGCGCATCGAGAAGGCGCACGACGGTCCGCGCTACACGGCCATCTACGAGATCGACAATCCCGGCGTGCTGCTCAGCCCCGAATGGGCCGTCGCCGGCGAGAAAGGCCGCTGGCCAGGAGAGGTGCGCCCGTTCACGCGCAATCGCCGGCACTGGGTGTGCAAGGTCATTTGACACGACATGTGACACGACATGCCGCAGGCCGCTGATGACCGCGGCCGTTGACGAAGTCGTGAACTCTCCGGCCGGCAGGCTTCTGTCGGCCGCAGAGTTGCTGTAGCCTCGCGCATCTTCGCAACTTGCGACTCGAGAGAGGGCTTCCGAGGATGCGACGGCTCCTGGGGTATCTGG
>JBFWQN010000006.1:0-31328 GCA_050249405.1 Hyphomicrobiaceae bacterium
CATCGGCATCGAGAAACATCAAGTGCTTGCATCGCGCAGCTCTCGCACCAGCGTTCCGCGCCGCAGCAGCACCCTTGTTGCCTTGGTGCAACACCGTCACGGTCGAGCTGTAGCGTGCACGTACCATTTCGGCAGAGCCATCGATCGAACCGTCGTCGACAACGATTACTTCTCTGTCCTTTAACGTTTGCGCCAGAACGGAGTCGATTCCTTCTGCAATGAACCGCTCACAATTGTAGCAGGGAATGATTACTGATACCGACATCTAATGGCCCGACATTTTTTCTCTGAGGTTCGGCTTAAAATGACGCATATAATGCTCCCTTAAACGCAACGCCATGGTTGGTGATATGGTGGCCAATCTCTGGAACACTTTCGACCCAGCAGCATCTGTAGGCGGGGCGAGAGAGCTCGCCAAGCGAGCTGCTTGGTCTGCCTCTGCCCAACAACTCAATGAGCCAAGCACCCCGGCAGCAGACCAGAGTTTTGCACCGATCTCCCGGTGATATTTCTCTGCGCCATTAAATGACAACGTTCGCCGCAGTACATGGAAGTGGGCAATTGCGCACTTCGCTGCATTCCCGGAAGACATTGAGTTCGATCGGTACCAGTTAATTATGGAAACCTCACTCTCGGCTGAAAACCGAAGTCCAGCGAAGGCTTGCCGAATATGAAACGCTACGTCCTCATTATAAAGAACCAGTTTATCCGTATCGTAGCCGCCTGTCTCGAGAAATTTGGAGCGCCTATACAGGCCGCAAATTGCGTTTATTTGCTCTTTGATTGCATAGGCGCGCGCGTCCAACTCCAAAGCCATTGGATCGAACCGCCTAAGGCTTATCAATTTTCCGCTTTCCTCGTCTCGCCATTCGTAATCGAATAGAATAACGTCGTAACGATCCCGTTCGATCCACTTCTGCGCTAATGAAACAAAGTTCGGGAGGAGTTCATCATCGGCGTCATGAAAGTGGAGGAAGTCTGTTTCAACGTGCCTCGCGAGCGCATTTTTACCCTCGCTACACCCCTTGTTCGTCTTGCCGCGCAAAACCTTCGCTCCATAGGCTTGAGCGACTGCGCCAGTGTTGTCAGTTGAGCAATCGTCATACACCCATATCTGATCAAATGGCACCGTTTGTGCCTGCGCAGACTTGAGCAAGCGCGGCAAAAACGCAGCCGCATTGTAAGCTGGGATCAACAGGGCAAGGGTCGGGCGGTCGGTCATGATATCTTTGCTAGAAGCTTGTTCCTAATTCGGTGTGCCATGTGCTTCCCCATGGCTCGCAATGGCACTGGCGATAGGAGAGCGTCAAAATCTCTGATCGGACCTGGCCTCGGAGTCAACATGTTGACGAGCCATTCATTGGGACGTTGAGGCGGACTCGAATGAAAGCTACTGATTGCCTCCTCATAGGCGGCCCTCCGTTGCTCTGCGATCCTGGCAGGGTCGAGTTCAGAGCGGATCGTTTCGCGGCCGTTGGCGCCGATTTCGCGCCTCCGCGCCTCAGGAATGGACATGACCCGGTCGATCACACCCGCCAGCGCCTCGGCGTCACCATTCTTGAATGTAAAACCGTTCTCGCCCTCTATTATTAGTTCGCTAGCGCCCGCTCCTGTGGAAACGATGGTGGGACGCGCGCCGCCATGGACTCGACCGCGGTAAAATTGAAAACATCCCAAGTCGACGGTATGACATTGAACAGTGCACTGGCTTGCAGCTTGAGCACTTCATCACGAGGGATGGCAGGCCGGTGATGAAAGCTAACACCAAAAACTCCGGGGAAGTCTGTTGCGATCCGCCGATCCGCGGGCCAATCTCCAGATCCCCACGGTTTGACGCCGCCATGCCAGTCGATCTGAGGTGCATGTTTTCCCAGGCGGACGAGGGCCTCGCATAGGATGTGTGGGCCTTTCCAGCGCTGCAGGCGCCCAAACGCGCGCCCGATTGGCTGGACGGTAAGATCGCTCGGCAATGGAGGTAGCGCAAAGGCGGGTCGGATCAGCTGCACACTGCGTCCGGTTGTCCGCTCCCAAAAGCTTTGGTTTGCATGTGTCGAGGTTTGAATTCGATGCGCGCATTGTAACAATTGCGGCTCGATCAGTTGCACAATCGCCTCCAGTAGGCCCGCCCCTTCTTGCGGATCGTATTCAGCGATCTGCCCCATACTGCCATGGCACTGGACGATGTAGGGGGCACGCTGTTCGAGCACGGCCGGGGCGAAACTGAGCGGCCAATCGCAGGTCTCAAGAACATCGGCTTTGGACTCCAGCGCCCGGGCATATGCGTCGCGAGCAACAGCGAGGTAGATATTAAGCGGCGGTGGCAAGATGGGCAGATGATCTGCGTCAACATCAAGCTGATGGGCAAACGGGTTCGCATCAATCGCGATTGATCGCTGGAATGCCCCCTTATTGCCAAGCAGATACGGAGCGTAGAAAGTGTTGATCCCGCCGCCGCCGCTGTCAGGTAGTAATATGGCTAAGGAAATCGCCATTGTGCTATCCGAACAGATCGATTTGCCGAAAACTTTGCTGCTCAGATTTCCGGGAAGACGTCTGGCCTCTGAAACCCCATACAGCCGAGTGGCGCAAAATACAGCTATGAAGGCTAAGAAAGTATATCCCGTCCTTCATTATCACACGTGCGATGGATTCACTTCGTGCCACTTGGCAACCGTGAGGCATTATATTCCGGTTATACAGAGCTGAACGTGTTTCTTGCCCGGCCACACGAATTTTCTAGTTGCCATTGCGAGTACTCGGGGAAGCGTTGGGTCGAGCATGCGCGCTGCTCCGTAGTGAAAAATCGTCGCGCTTGGTAGCGAAAATGGCGCAAGTGAAATATCGACAGGCCGGAACTCGCCGACTGCGATGTCCCGATTGTAAGCGGAGGCGTCATCGCTCTCGTTGTTGATCGCCAAGACGAAACGATATGTTCGTCGTGCATGTTGAAGCAACGGGGCGATGTAGCTATTCGGCAGGTGGATCAATACGTCTTTCAACAGCAGCAGGTCGCCACCTGGGAGTTCCGTCAGGTCGTCTGGAGTTTCTTCGAAAGTGATGCCTTCGCGGCCGAAGTTCTTGCGATTCTCCTCCAGAATGCGAGGCACGACGTCCAGGCCTATGTACTCCGTGGCGGCGAGGTTGACGTGCCGCATGTACTGAAAATCGCCGCACCCGAAATCAACAAGTCGTTTGACCCGATTGGCGGCCAAGAAGCGATCCAGGTAGGCAATGAGCGGCTTGTTGAAGGCGGCAATTGATCCCGGACCGGAGCCATGAGTCCAATACTTTGATCGATAGATTTGATCAAATATATCTGCGTGTCTGATCGCGTTGTGGTCGTAATAGTGGGCCATATCAGCCTAACCTACAAATCTGCGAGGTGACCCACGCGCGCATCTCACTTACATCGCGCCGCTGTCTCATAAGCAGCCGAAACGTTTGGGCCATCTCTTCTGATTTCAGACAAGCTGCCCTAACATCGGAAGCCAAGGCAAAGGGATTTCGACGCCAGGGCACAAATGCATCTCGCGGGAAATCCATTAGGGCGGTCGGTAAGTCACCAACGGGTACCGATCCCGCGTAGGCAATTTCACGGTACTTTAAGAGTTCGATACGTGCGACTGATGAGCATGCGAATGCAAAACGGTGCTCTGCTAATTTTTGTATGTAAGCGTTGCCCACGAATTCGTGCAGCCGTGGGGTTGTCGTGACCTCACTATAGCCCGGATGCGGCAGATGCTGGGTTAACATTGCTAATGGTATACACCATTGGGTCGAACGGTAGAAAGCGGAGCGCTTGGGATAGATAGTGCGATTGATCGCACCCGTCAGTAATATCGACTTACTACGCACCGCATGCTCGATAGGTACCTCATGAGCCGCATCATAGACGTAGGGTGCGTGCACGAATTGCGAGCTACGTGCACGACCATAAAGATTTGCGGTGACGCTAACAGGGAGATACGGAACCATTATGTGCACTCGGTTTTTGTTTAGATGTGCATTAACAAACTGATACCATTTGTCGCCCAAAAGTGATTCGAATGGGTCACCAATGCGAAGCAAGCACACCGCTTTTGTGGTAGACATGAAATTCGAAAGCGCGCCGATTTCAGTCGGCTGGAAGCGATTATCGATAATTACAAAATCGACTTGTTTTAGCGCCTCGTCACCCAACTGAGCGCAGTTCCACCCGTAGTCGGCGGCAAACAACGGTCCACTGTCGCCGCAGATCATCCGATCGTAAGGTAATACCGAAGAAATGAGGTAGCGGATATTCACAAGTCATTACTCGTGTGGTCGCGTGTAAACCAAGCGTTAAACTCGGGCATATCTACGCGATCACCGATCTCTTGCCCGTCTATTGTTCGACAGCGGTATCCGTGCCCTATCAAAAGCGCGAAGAGTTCCGTATCTTTAAGGGGGCGACTACCGCCACCGTCTGATGAGCCCCAGCACTCAACAATGATATGCTTCGGCGACGCGTCGCCACTCAGCGTTGCGCCGCGCAACACCTCCAGTTCGTGCCCCTCGACATCAATTTTCATTAAGTCTAATCGTGGGATCGAGGCATGCCGCATAACGGCATCCACCGTGCTTGTTGCGACCACAGCTGCCTCGGCATCTCTACCGTTCGCGATTCTGACCGAACCACGGTTGGTTGCGCATGGCAGATGAATGTCTATTAGGCCGGGAGTGCTACTTAAAGCAAAATTATATGTTTTTACATTTCTCCTTGCATTCAAGCTTACGTTTCGCAAAAGAAACTGATAATTAGTGAAGTCTGGCTCAAATGAGTGCACTTCAACATTTTCGTTGTTTGAGAGTGCGACAGTATAGAGGCCAAGGTTTGCGCCAACATCAAAAAATGTTCCGCCATTGGCCAGTATTTTGCAACACAGAGAGATTGTTTCTGGTTCGTAAGTTTTCCTTCCAATGAGCTCCCTGCCGATGTAGTCGGTTTGGTCGACGACGAAGTCGCCAAGTGCCGTTGACGTAAGTGCCAGATTACCTCGCAAGCGCTTGACCGCTTGGTAATGAAGCCTCAGCTTCATTGGATGGTTTAATCCATCTCGCCAACTCTGCAAGGCGCGATCTATCATGGAGACGTCTGACGTTACGGTTTGTCTCATGCCAGACGCTCCTCTTGCACTCTAAAGGGGAGATCAAGAACACCTTGATATTCTGCCTGGTATTGCCGCGAAGATCTGTGCTTTAACGGAATTGTCAGAAGCGCAGTGTCTGTGATGTCACCGACTTGCGAGTCACTCCCAAGAAAGATATCTATTGTATACTCACCGGCGACGAGATTAATTTCTGAGCATTGTAGAGCAATGCGATGGCTCCCGGTTTGGAGGGTTTTAGGCAGGGAAAGCAAGTCCCGCGCATCAAAGATTGCTATTCGATTGTCGCGCGCGTCGCGGATGATTGGGCACAAGTCGGTCAAGGTGGCGTCTTGGCAAACTTTCAGCTCGATGCTGAGGGTCATAACCCGCATGTCGATTGAGCATTCCACGGCAACGGAGATATTTTTTGCGCGAGCTTGTTGGTGACGGCTCAGGGCACCTGCTTTGCGATAGGTCGCAAGTATCTCTTGCGTGGCTCCATGTGCGTCGACGCTCCCCGCGAGCAAATGGATTGTGCTTGCACATAAGTCTGCTACCGCGCCCATGTTATGGCTCACAAACAGCACCGTGCGCCCGTGTCCCGCGACGTCCTGCATCTTGCCGAGGCATTTCTTCTGGAACTCGGCGTCGCCGACGGCGAGGACTTCGTCGACAATGAGGACTTCTGGTTCTAGGTGGGCGGCGACGGCGAAGGCCAAACGGACGTACATGCCCGAGGAATAGCGCTTGACCGGCGTGTCGAGAAACTTCTCGATTTCGGCGAAGGCGACGATCTCGTCGAACTTCTTGCGGATCTCAGCGCGCGTCATGCCGAGGATGGCGCCGTTCAGGTAGATGTTCTCGCGTCCCGTGAGCTCGGGGTGGAAGCCGGTACCGACCTCGAGCAGGCTTGCCACGCGGCCCTTGATCTCGACACGGCCGGTGGTCGGCTCGGTAATTCGGGACAGGACCTTCAGCAGCGTCGACTTCCCGGCGCCGTTGCGGCCGATGATACCGACCACCTCGCCGCGCTTGATCTCGAAAGAGACGTCTTTCAATGCCCAAAATTCTTCGACTTCGTCGCCGGCGACAATCTGGTGGCCGCGTATCATGTCGAGGGCCGAGCGGCCGAGCCCTTTTAGGGATCGACCGATGACATCGCGAAGCGCGGTATAGCGCTCGCGCTCGGCCGACTGATGGCCGATCAGGTAACGCTTGCCCACGCCTTCGGCGCGAATGACGACGTCGCTCACGATCTCACACCATATCCGCGAAGGTGCGCTCGGTGGCGCGAAAATAGCGGATGCCGAACCATAGGAAGAAGACGACGACGCCGAGGCTTAACATTAAGCCTGGCCAGTAGATCTGGCTCTCGCCCCCGAGCAGACACCAGCGGAAGCCGTCGATCACTCCCACCACGGGGTTCAGGCTGTAGAGCAGGCGCCATTTCTCAGGCACCACGGCGCCGGAGAAACCGACCGGCGAGACGTAGAGCCCGAACTGGACAATGAACGGGATGATGTAGCGGAAGTCGCGATACTTCACGTTGAGCGCCGTGATCCACAGCGCTGGTCCGATGCTGGCGAGGATGGCGAGCAGGACGAAGGCGGGCAGGAAGACGATCTGCCAGTTGGGCAGGAAGCCGAACCAAGCCATCAGCAGGGCAAGCATTGCGAAATTGATCAGGAAGTCGACCAGCGCGACGACTGCCGTCGAGGTCGGAATCACGAGGCGCGGAAAGTACACCTTGGAGATCAAGTTCGCGTTGCCAACGAGGCTATTGGATGCCTCGGAAAGAACACCCGAGAACAGGAACCAAGGTAGCATGCCTGCGAAGACGAGAATGGGATAGGGCACAGCGCCGTCGGACGGCAGCTTGGCGATCTGACCGAATATGACGGTGAAGACGACCATGGTGAGGAACGGGCGGATCAACGCCCACGCTACGCCGATGACAGTTTGCTTGTAGCGCACCGATACGTCGCGCCAGGCGAGGATCGCGAACAGCTCGCGGTAGTGCCACAGGTCGCGCCAATAATTACGCTCGGCGCGGCCGGCTTCGAGGATTGTGATGCGCTCAGCGACAGCGCCGGCCGGCACACCCGGCTTGGCCACTGGCGACGGCTGAGCGCCGTCGGCGGTCACCTTCGCGGGCTCAGCGGGCAAGGCTTCGGACAAGATGACCGACATGTTGGGTGAAGTTCTGGTAGGCGAAGCGGTTCGCTTGTTCGGGATGGGCGGCCGCGCGGTACGACAGCGCATCGAAGATCGCCGACACGAGTTCCTCGTTGGACTCGGGATCGATCAGGCGGCCGATTCGGCCGTCGGCCAGGGCGTCGACGCTACCGTCGCGATTTCCGCCGATGACGGGAAGGCCGCACAGCGCCGCCTCAATGAACACGATGCCGAAGCCCTCTTTCGTCGACGGCATGGCGTAGACGTCGGCGACACGGAAGTGATCCGCCAGCTCAGCCTCTGGAACGTAACCAGCAAATTGGACCCTGTCGCCCACACCATGGGCGACGGCGAGTTGTTGCAGGCGGGTTGCGTCGTCACCGTCGCCTGCGATCAGAAAAACGACATCGGGTCTGGCGCCTGCGATCACCGGCATGGCCGCAATTATGCGATCTAGACCCTTGTAGCGATCCGCTTGGCTGAGCCTCGATACGGTGAGGATCACCCGCTTGCCGTGGAGGCCGTAGCGATCGAGCAAAGCCAAGGGCTTGGCGCCGGGACTGAACTGTGGCCTCACGGTATTAGGAAGTACACGGATGCGCGCCGGATCGCCATTCCACCAGCGCGCAAGTTGGGCCTTGGTGTAGCGGCTGACGGAAGTGACCAGCGCCGACCGTTCGGCACTCCACTTGACTGCACGCGAAGGCGAGTTCCAGGCGTCGATACCATGCACCTGGAGCCACATCGGCACGCGTAACGCAGAAGCGAGCGAGGCGGCCAGCGGCGACATCAGGACGTGACCGCAGAAGATCACATCTGGCTTCGTCCCCTGGAGCGCACGCCGTACCGACGAAACCGAATAGCTGACCGGATTGTAGATCGGCGCCAGTTGCTCGATCTTGTCGGGCAAGAACCCGGCCGGATCGGGCGACAATCGCGGAGCGACAATGATCTGATCGACGACATCGGCCTTTACAAGAGCGCTGAGGAAATCGCGGTTGTAGCGGGCGATGCCACCGCGCCCTCCGAATGCATCGGTAACCAATGCAAGGACGTGCATTCAGGCTGCCATACCGTTTTGGCCTACAACGACAACCGTCCGGCCAGTTGTCGCCGAACTGTGGACACGCGTACCCCACTGCCGCGCCCAATGGGCCTTGCGCTTGGCCCTGCCTGTGCCGATGGCGCTCGGCGCTTGTTTCACATCCGCCTGCATCCACCCTTCGATCGGCGTTGCGAAACCGGTCTTGGAGCGGCCGACGATGGCCTGCGGAAGAGGCAAGCTCGGCGCATGTGCCATTAATCGTTTGCCGTGGCCCGCGAGGCCCGAGGAAGTCAGTGGCGCGACCTCTTCCATCAAAGCGCTGTCGAGCAGCGGCACACGGACTTCGAGCGAATGCGCCATGCTCGCCCAATCTGTGTCGCGCAGAAGCTGATTGCGCATGTAGAGCGAATGTTCGAGCGTCGCCACGCGGCCGAACGGGCTGCGCGGGGCGGGACGCAGGACCTGCTCGATGAGCTGCATGGGCGCTAGGCGCTCCACACCTTTACGGATCGTGTCCTGATCGAGAACCTCGGTGAGCTCCCAGGGCATGAACAACCCGCGCCGAAGCATGTAGGCGCCGGCGTAGGAGCCGCCGAGCTCCAGCATGCCGGCCACCTTGGGATGGAGCCCAAACCAACGTGAAGCGGATTGGCCGAAGGTTCGAGCGAGCCGGCCAAGTCCCGGCACGCGCGAAGGAACTGCGAGCCGCCCGACCCACTTCGGGATGTCGCGGAACGACGGGTAGCCGCCGAAGAGCTCGTCGCCACCGAGGCCGGAGACGGCAACCTTCAGACCCAACTCGGCCGCAGCCTTCGAGACGAACCAAGTGTTGATTCCGTCGATCGACGGCTGGTCCATGGCCTCGAGCAGCCGTGGAAGATCGGCTTCGAATTCCCCGCGCGTCACGACCCGTGTCGTATGGCGCGTCCCGTAGAGTCGGGCGACCTCCTCGGCCAGCGGCGCCTCATCTTCGAAGCGCCTCCCGAACTCGTCGAAGGCCAGCGTGACACTCTGAATGTCGTTTTGGCCGGCGTCCCGCATCAGGCCGACAAGCGCACCGGAATCGATGCCGGCGGAAAGGAACGCTCCGACGGGCACGTCGGCAACGAGATGGTGGCGAACGCTGTCAATAAGCGCTTGCCGGACCTGCTCCTGTGCCTCGGCCTCAGTTGGGGCTTTGCGTCCACTCGCTGCCCGCTCCGCATCGACGTAAACCTGCGCAATTGAATGATAGCGTAGCGGAGCGTGAGCTCCAAGCCGGTTGACCCTAAGAGTCGTGCCCGCTGGCAGGGCGCGGATCGCCTGGAAGGTCGTGAAGGGCTCGGGCACGCTGCCCCAAAGATAGAAGCCAACGGTCCCGGCCGGCTCAGGATCCGTGGAGACTATGCCTCCGGCGAGCAGGGCCTTCACTTGGCTAGCGAACCGGAACGTCCACCCATCATCCGCGTAGTAGAGGGGCTTGATGCCGTAGGGGTCACGTGCGAGGAACACTTCGTGACGTTGCTGGTCCCAGATGGCGAACGCGAACATGCCGCGCAGGTCATGCACCATGGCATCGCCCTTGTCGGCGTAGAGATGGAGCAGCACCTCGGTGTCAGAGTTGCTCTGGAATACATGCCCCTTGGCTTCGAGGCCCCGGCGGAGCTCGCCAAAATTGTAGATCTCGCCGTTGAAGGTCACGACCAGCGAGCCATCGGCGTTGGACATCGGCTGCGCGCCTGCATCCGAGAGATCGATGATCGAAAGACGCCGATGGCCGAAGGCAACACGTTCGTCGCCCGAGATCCACTCGCCTTTCCCATCGGGTCCGCGCGCCGCCATGTGGTCACGCGTTCGCGCCAACTCCCCCCGATCGATCGGGTTCGCCGCGTAGTGATAGGCAAAGATGCCGTTGATGCCGCACATGTCAGGCGATGGCCATCTTGGCATCGCGCGGAATGCTGGGTGCTTTTTGATGCCAGCCCCAAGCCGTTCGCACGATCTCATCCAGTCCAGTGATATGCGGCTGCCATCCGAGACCATCTCTAGCCTTGGCGGCATCGCTGATGAGCGCCGCAGGATCGCCGGCGCGGCGTGCGCCGCGTTGTACCGGTACTTTGAGCCCGGTTGCCTTTTCGACGCCGCTAATGACCTCCAGTACGGAGAACCCGCGTTCATTGCCGAGATTGTAGACGTCGGACCGGTGTCCGCTTTCCAGGGCTAGCAGCGCCTTGACGTGAGCGTTGGCGAGATCCGTCACATGGATGTAGTCGCGAATACAGGTCCCGTCGGGCGTGTTGTAGTCGGTGCCGAACACGGTGATGTGCGGACGACGCCCGCTGGCTGCATCGAGCACCAGCGGAACGAGGTGCGTCTCTGGGGCATGGTCCTCGCCGATCTCGTTGTCCGGATCAGCGCCGGCCGCATTAAAGTAGCGCAGTACGATCGACCGCAAGTCGTGAGCCGCCCCGAAATCCGCCAGCATGCGCTCGACCATCAACTTCGAGGCCCCATAGGGATTGATCGGCCGTTGAGGCGTGTCCTCCGTGATCGGCAAGCGGTCAGGTATCCCATATGTTGCGCAGGTGCTCGAGAAGATGAATTGCTCGATGCCATGATCGCGCGCTGTCTCGAGCAGATTGAGCGAGCCCACCACGTTATTGCGATAGTATTTGCCGGGATCGCTGACCGACTCGCCAACGTAGGCGAAGGCCGCGAAGTGCATGATGGCCGCGGGCTTGTAGGCGGCAATGACCTCGTCGAGGCGACCGCGATCCAGAATATCACCGCGCTCGAATGGCCCCCATTTGACGGCCCAATCGTGACCGTAGACGAGGCTGTCGTAGGTCACCGGGAGGTATCCCGCGCGCGCCAGCGCCTTGCAGGCGTGAGAGCCAATGTAGCCGGCACCACCCGTGACCAGGATTCGAGGTCTACCGGTCAAGCAACTCGTCCGGTGTGATGGGCATCGGCCTCAAAAGGCTACCCCTGCCGCGTTTCGATTGGCAGCAGAACTCAGGCGATCTCCGAGTCTGTCCAACCGGACGAACAAGGTGTTGTGAGAGGTTGGAGATGCGCCAGTCGCGTCCCCGCGAAGGATTGACCTCTCGAAGGGTTTATACGTGGCGCATACGAAGCCGTGGTTCGCCATCACAAATCGGATTTCTGGATCCGCCGTTTCGGTGATGACCGCCGCGAGCACGGGGTTCCCTAGGATAGAGGAGGCGCCCGCAACGACCTGCGGCTCGTACCCTTCGACATCCATTTTGATGAGGACAGGGTTTTCACCGGCAAGTATTTCGTCGAGTGTCCTTTCTTGAACCTCGCGCGTCGCGCCTTCAGTCTCGGCTACCACACGATTGGTCGTGTCTTGACCGACGGTAAAGCGGACCGTTCCGGCAGCGGCGCCGACGGCCGCCTCGACCACCCTCACACGATCTCCGATGCCGTTGATGTCGATGTTGCGCCGGAGCGACTGGACCGTTCCCGGGTCCGGCTCGATCGCTATCGAGTGGGCGCCACAGACGGCGGACGCGAGGACCGTATAGCTGCCGATGTTGGCACCGATATCCACGAACAGGTCACCGGGCCGGAGCAGATGCAGGAGAAAAGCCATGTCCACGAATTCATGCAGCCCGCAGTAGATGTTGCCAGTGGCGCCCGTCATGCCGTTCCGGGCGACAAGCTTGGAACCCTCGATCCAATCAAATACAACCTCATCGCGCAGCCGACTTTCCACCTGCCAGCGCACATAGCGCCAATAAGCACTGAGCGGCCGCTTCGAGCTCAGCGGATGGCGGGCCATGAACTGGAGGGTGGGGAATATCGATGTCATCAAAATGGCAATTCATGTACACTGTGCAGATCCGCGGAAGTCACACGTGCGGCTTCACGTTTCTCGCAGAATTCGAGGCTTCAGGCTCTGCCTCTTGCTGCAACGCCTCGATCTCGGCTTTCAGGGCCTCGTATTCTTGAATCTTGCGCTGCAGGAAGGCGCCGGCGATTGCTGCTTTCTCGGCCGCGCCCATGGGCGTCAGGATGTAGGCGTAGCGCAACTTGTTGTCGGAGGCGCGGAAGTTGCGCACTTTGACGAAGCCGACACCGATCAGCGCGTTGAGACAGTAGTTGACTGCCCCGAGGCTGATGCTCAGCGACTTCGCGATGTCGCGCTGGCTCGCCGTCGGATTGGCCTCGATGAGCCGCATCACCCGGAAATGCGCATCCTGCTGCGCCAGGTCGTTGGACTTGCTCGGCACGTCTCGGTTCGGGGCGATCCTGGAAGGCTACCGCACGGCTGGGTGCTTCAGCACCCGTCCGGAACAGCGCGAAGGCTACACGCGCAAGAACGATCTCAACAGAGTCCGTTCATCGGTGAACGCATACGAGGTCCAGCCCAGGGCTGCAAGGCCGAAACTGCGGCTTGTTTGAGATCATCCAACTATCTGTTGCTTGCACGACACGATGATGAAGGTGGAGGGCCCCGGCCGTCTCGTCTCGGGCGACCCGGCGCGCGCGGTACATAGTAGTCACGCGAGCCGTGAAGCTTGCAATTGTCGGTCTACGGCAGTGGCGAAATTAGGGCGATGGGCCGCCGAATGTATGGTGTCGCGGTCCATGGGGTTAGATGCGTAAGCGTGCCGCAGGGGCAGCCTGGCTCCGCGCGATGCTGCCGCCGAGCCAACGCCACAACGTCGTACGCAATCTCCCTCGGCAGGGCTTTGCGGTGCTCGCCCCGACACAGGAGGAGCCGTGATGATGGGCAAGGCGCCTCGACCGCGTCAGGGCACTGCTGGCCCCGGGCCATCTCTTCGTCGCGTTCGATCCCAACACTGGCGCACGGCGGACGATCAACAGCACCTTTGGCATCTCGAAGCTCGAGTCGTTCGGCGGCATCCCAAGACCAGTGCCGGCGGAGCTTGTCATACCGCCCCGCCATTCATTTGACCTCTGGGATCCAGGGGTATGAGCACAGCGCGGTCAGGCGACCCGTTTCTGCGACGAGGCGGTTCCACGCCTGCGACGCGGCGTCGGCGATGGCATCGTAGTTGGCGTGCAGGCGGTGCGAGAGGAAGCGCTCTTTCAGATAGAGCCAGACGCGCTCGACCGGGTTGAGCTCGGGCGAATAGGGCGGCAACGGCACGAGCGTGATGTTGTCTGGAATGCGCAGCGCCGCCGCGCCATGCCAGCCCGCTTGGTCGAGCGCCATCGCGACGTGCTCGTCCTCGTCGATCGTGGCGGCGAAGCGATCGAGGAACAGCTGCATCGCCTCGGTGCTCACGTAGGGCAGGACCAGCGCGAAGGCGTTATCGGTTCCCGGCTCGACGGCCGCGAAGATGTAGGCGAACGTGAAGCGCTTGTCGGCCGTGCCGCGTGGTCGCTCGCCGCGCCTCCACCAGACATGGCAGGTGCGGCCTTTCTGGCCGATCTGCGCCTCGTCCTGGAAGAGCACTCGGACGCGCTTTTTAGTGCGCTTACGGATCGATTGCAGGATGCGCGGGGCGTTTTTTGAAAGTCGCTGCGGCGACCGGGTCTGTCTCGGGGTGGACGGGCCTCGTCTTCTGTCGCGACAGGCCAAGCTTCCTCAAGAGCCGTCCGAGCGACCATGGATGCATGCGCTTGCCGAGCCGCTCCTCGCAGATATCGCTGAGATCCTCGAGCGTGTAGGCCGACAGCCCGCTCGCCTCCACATCAGGTCCCGCAAGCACGACACGCACGATCTCGGCCTGCTCGGCAGCCGTGAACGTCGGTGGTCGGCCGCCGTTCCAGCGATCAGCGAGGCCGTCGACACCGTGCTCGTTGTAGCGCAGCACCCAGTCGCGCAACGTCTGGCGATCCATGCCGGCAGACCGCGCGGCATCCTCCCGGCTCATTCCGTCGAGCGCATTGGCAATCGCCAGGATGCGCCGCACAACCCGCGCGTCATCCGTCTCCTTTGCGAGCTTGCGCAAAACCGTCGGCGTGCGGTCCTTCCTGATCTCCAGTGCCGCCATGTGGCCCTCCCCCGAATCGATACGCAGAAGGGAATCACGGGCCGCATCAGTGCGGAATCACCACCAAGCCACACGAGTCGATCAATTCATTGGTGGGTGTGAGTCGGCCGAGAGCATCAGCAGCATGATCGAGGCGTCGATGATGCGCAAGTGCAGCCCTCACACGCCGGATCTGTAGCTCGGAGCACTCAGACAAACGTCAGCAGGCGCCGGGGGGTATCGACCGTGATGCGTTCGATCTCGGCCTCGCTGAAGCCGCGCCGCCGCATCATCGGAACGACGTTCTCGAAAATATGTCCGTAGCCATGTCCGCCGAAGCGGGTCAAGCGCGAGCGGTAGCAGATGTCGTGGCTGATCACGACCTGATCGAGGTGGCCGCGATCGATGAGCCGCCGCATCCAGCGCAGCCGCTCGGCATCGTTGGGCAGGTCCACTGTGAGATCGAGGCCGTAGTAGGAGTGCTCCTGACCGAAAAGATCGAGCTCGATGACGCATCCGGTGTCGGCAAGCCGGAACAGACGTGCGTCGTCGAAGATCGTGCGGTCGATATGGCTGATCACGACGCGCGACACGTCGGCACCGCGTGCCGCCACGAACGCTACGACCTCCTGCGGCTGGTCCGGATGCCGACCCGGATGCACGTTGATCGAGGCGCCCGTCGCCTGCTGGGCGAGGACGGCGCCTTCCATGACGCGTTTCTCCAACTCGGTCCAAGGGGATTGGCATCCGATCTCGCCGATGATTCCGGCGCAGACGTCGGTGCCCCAGGCGCCTATTGTGATGTCCCCGATCATCTCGGCTGCGAAATCATCGACTGCGCGCTCCCGATTCCGATGATCCTGATATTCGTCGACGTAATGCCCGCAGCCCATGACAATATGCGTGTCGGTCGCTTCTGCGATCTTGCGCAGCCCAAGCGGATCCGGCGCGAGCCCTCCCACGGTAAGCTCGACGATCGAGCGGCCGCCGGCCCGCCGCATGAGGCCGACCTCCTCGGTGGCGAGATCACGGTCGATGAAGATCAGATTATTGGGCGCTTTGCGCGTCCCATAATTGCAGGCGAAATAATTGCACAGGCACAACTCGGGACCCTGATCGGGATCGTCACGCATCGCTGGCGTCCTGATGTCCCACAACAGGTGCTCGTGCATGAGCGTGGCGCCGAGCAGTGCCGGATCGACGAGGCCGCGCACAGTTTGTGCCTTGCCTCTGACCTCGTCCCGTGAATGGGTGCGTCGCATGGTTTCTCGGTCCATTCAGGGTTTGGCACTGGCCGGCTGCGGGGTGGAGCCGTAGATGCGTCCGTACGGATAATACTCGGCATTTTTCTGGACGGTGGCTGCCGCCTTTGCACAATCGACGGCCTCGATGAAGCCGAGGAGCAGATCCATGCCGGCCGAGACACCGGCCGACGTCCAGACGTTACCGTCTCGCACCCAGCGCCGCTCGAGCGCCACGACGTCGGGCAGCTGCCGCATCCGATCCATCGCCTTCCAGTGCGTCGTGGCTGTGCGGCCTTCGAGCAGCCCGGCTGCATGCAGGATGAAGGAGCCGGTGCAGACCGATAAAATGTGTCGTGCGCGTCCGGCAGAAGCGCGGACCCAGCCGACGAGCACCTCGTTCCGCATCTCCTCGAACGCCGCGAAGCCGCCGGGTATCAGGAGATAATCGAGTGGCGGGCAATCTGCGAAGGAATGGTCGGCAATCGATTTCAATCCTTTCGCACAGTCCACCCGGCCGCCCCTCTCACTGACCGTCAAACAAGCGGGACCGCTCGCATAATCCCGCCACATCGTCGCCATCTCCCACGGCCCGATGAGATCGAGCTCCTCATAGCCCGGGTACATGAGAAAGCCGAAGCGGCGTGCCGCTTGATCCATCCTTACGTCTCCTGGAGCGATTGTCCGGGAGCACGATAGCACGGACCGCGACCATCACTACCAAGTGAGCGTCTTGGTGCCGTCCCGGAAAAGGGCACCGCCCACGAGCTCAGGATTGCCCACTTTCAGGCCTTCGATGAGATCGGCCTCCTTGACGCCGTAGTGCTTCATGCACATCGGGCAGACGAGCACAGTTGCACCACCCTTGACGAGAGCCTGCAACTGCTCCTGCTGCGACTTGAACTTTTTCGCATGTGCCTTCGAGCCGACGAGCACGCCGCGATCGTTGAGGAATACGGCGACCGGGTGCTTTCGCTCGGCCTGGTTCTGCGAGAAGGCGAGCGCCATTCTGGCCCTGTGGCCATTGTCCGTCGTCATGTTGACGAACAGCGGATCGGTCTCGGCAGCGGCAGCTGCCGGTGCCAGGGCCGGCATGGCAAGTGCGGCGACCAGGAGGACCGCGGCGAGCTTGCGGAAACGCATCATTCTCTCCCTTGCAAAAATCGGGGCAGGAATTGTCGGGAGCCTTGCGGCAGAAACCATTGACTTCCATCAACTCACCGCAACTCGACGCGCTTGGCAGCAGGCGGCTACGACCGCCGTCCAGCTGGGATGGTCGGCACACGACCCAGCCAGCCTCGATGATCGCCTCGATGCGATATCGTCGCACGCGCCCAATGTTGACAGGGTAATGGTTGCTGCGGGCAAGTCGTGCGAGCTATGCTCATCAGTGAGGAGATTCCACTTGCAGCGCATAGCGGCATCGATACGTGTTCTGGCGATCATCGGCGTGCTCGTGCATGCCGGCTTGATCGTCTGGCACAGCGCGTCGATGCTGGGCATGGCAATCCAGCGCGCCGAGCTGGCCACGGCACTCTCCGAGATTTGCCACGGTGCCGGCCAAGTTGTGTCGACCTCGAGCGAGCTGCCGGATATTCCATCCGGCGAGAGCGACGGTGGCGGTTGTCCTGTCTGCAAAGGACTGGTGTCGGGCATCGCAATTCTTTCAACGCCTTTCCTCATCGCGCATCGGCCTGATGTCGATGTCGCACGCATGGAGATCGTCGGCGAAGCCATCGCTCGACGCCTGCGCCCGGTCCGCCCCCCGAGCCGCGCGCCCCCCTCTCTGGCCTGACACATCGCGCTCGAAGCCTGCTTGCGGTAGCGGCCCTTGCTTACATTCCTAGTGAATGAAGCAAAGCTGTTGGTGCATGTGTGGCTAGTTCCGATCCCATCAGGACCGAAATCCCATGCGCTCCAGGGCAGCGTTGTGGATGCGCGCGCGACAACGCGCATTCCACGTGGAGATTGCCGTCGCGCTGACGCTCAGCCTGCTCGCCATCGCGATCGCGCTTTCGTCACCGCGTCCAACCCGTTCGGCAGTCGCTGCCGAGCCCAGCCACACCAATTTCGCAGGCGGAACTTGAGGTCGGCCGATCCTACCCGCGCGGCTCCATCGGACCGTCGGCAGGAGGATCCGTCCTCAATTCGCCCACAACAAGGACGCAGGCGGCAGAGCTGCCTTGCGCAAGGCAATGACAACCGTTTGCCGGGGGGCAAAGCAATGACCATCGATCGTAAAGTGTGGATCGCACCTGCAGCCAATTCGTCGGCCACATGGAAAGCCGTCGTTATCACGACGTCCAGTGCCATGGCTCTGCTGGCCGTGACCATGCAGACACACGCTCAAGCGCCTGGGGCTGCCCCTCCGGCATCGACACCATTGCCGACGGTTCCGGTCGAGCCGCCCGCTGCACAGCAGAAGCAGACACCGCCTCCCGTCAAAAAGTCGGCTCCGGCGCCGAGACCGGCTGCGAAAGCGGTAGCCAAGGCGCCGGCGAAAAGGGTTGCGGCGCCAGCGCAGCCACAGCCCGTACCGCCAGCGCCCCCTGTCGCCGCGACGGCACCCGATCCCGCGACTTCGCTCGGCGCCTACAATCCTGCCCTGGATCTCAGGAGCCTGGAATTGCCGCCGGGAACGACGTTGACGACGGCCGGTCCCGTCCAGGGCTATCGCGCGCTGTCGGCCATGTCGTCTACGAAAACGGCCACGCCCATCGAGCAGATCCCCCAGTCGATCCAGGTCGTGCCGAAGAGCCTGATCGAGGATCAACGTCCCGTTTCGGTCGACGAGGCGTTGCGGAACGTCAGCTCGGTGCAGGCGACGAATGCGCTGCAGACGCCGGCCTACGAATCGACGCTCATCCGTGGATTTCCCGCCGAGCAGTGGCTCGACGGCATGCCGGTCTACTACAACGCGGGCTGGCGCGATGCGCTCGCCCATATCGAGCGGATCGAGGTGCTCAAGGGACCTTCCGCCATTCTGTACGGCGGTGGAGCAGGGGCGCCCGTCGGCGGGGCGATCAACGTCATCTCCAAGCTGCCGACGGACAGGGCCTTCGGAGAGCTGGGCGCCACCTTCGGCAGCCACAACTATTTCAGGCCGTACTTCGACATCAATCAGCCGCTGTCCGCCAATGGCACTGCACTGTTTCGCATCACGGGCGAGTTCCTCTCGGCCAACAGCTTCATCGACACCATTGAATCGCGAAACTATGCGATCAACCCGACCTTGGTCTTGACCGACAAGGAAAGGACTACCCTGACGATCCAGGCCCACTTCAGCCGATGGTCGCAGGAGGAATACCAGGGACTGCCCGCGATCGGGACTGTGGCCGGGGCCTTCCGGATCGACCGCGACCTGTTTATCGGGCCGTCGAGCATGCCCCAGAGCTTCTCCGACGTGCAAGGCGTCACCGTCACGCTCGATCACAAGCTCAACCCGTACGTCGACGCGAGCATGAAGGTCCGCGCGAGCCATCAGGAGTTCGGCGAGCTGTCGCAGACCATCGTCGGCGCCGATGGCGTACAGGCCAATGCGCCGTTTTTCGGCCCATCCACTTGGGCGCTGTCGAACGTGTTTCTCGGACAGGAGCAACAGGAGCTCAGCGTCAATCCCAACGTGCGCTTCCGCTTCGAGTCGGGCCCCATAAGAAACACCATTCTCGTCGGCGCCGACTACTCTCGCCTGACGGACCGCGGGCTGCTGACCTCGGACCTGCTGCTCGGTGGCGTGGGCCTCGTGGATCTTCAGAGCCCAGCCTTTCCCTTTCCCTATGCGCGGCCCGAGGACAGCCTGTTCACGACATTCCAGAAGCCGAGCAACCGCTACGTCACGCAGGGCGCCTATTCCCAGTGGCAGGCGTCGGCCTTTGACAGGTTCCATCTGCTCGCAGGCGTGCGCGTCTCCAATATCGAGATCGACTACATCGATCCGGCGGGTGGAGCGGATTTCCACACGGACAAGACCAAGGTTCTCCCGCGTGTCGGTGGTGTGATCGATGTGCTCCCTGGCGTCTCCGTCTATGCGAGCTACAGCGAAGGCCTCAAAGCCAATCCGTTCACTTTCTTCGTCGGTCAGCCCGAGCCCGAGGAGTCCAAGCAGAAGGAAGCGGGAATCAAGCTAAAGCTGGCAAACTCGCTCTCGGGCACATTGGCGATCTTCGAGATCGAGAGATCGAAGGTTCCCGTCGCCGTGCCGGGTGGATTCGGATCGGCGGCCATAGGCGAGCAGAAGTCGCAAGGGTTCGAAGCCGACGTAGTCTGGCAGCCGACGCGGAACTGGCGGCTTCTCGCGCAGTACGCCCATGTCGATGCGGAGCTGACAAGAGCCACACCGACGGCGGCAGCCGGCAATACGCTCGCCGCGGTACCGGAGGATTCCGGGCGCGTTTGGGTGAATTACAGTTTCGACCCCGGCATTCTGAAAGGCTGGAGTGTCGGCGCCGGACTCTATGCGGCGTCTTCGTCGTTCGTCGATCTGCCGAACCTCTACAAAACTCCCGGCTACCTCACCGTCGATGCCCGTGTCGCCTACGAGAGCGATCGCTTCACGGCTGCGCTCAACGTCAAGAACCTCACCGACGAGACGTATTGGGTTCCCTACAGCTATTTCGGCGGCCGCGTGGCGCCGGGACCGGACCGCGCAGTCTACGGCACTCTGGCGATCAAATACTGACAGGGGGACGGAGCTGGCCATGCCGGCTCCGGCACAAAGGTCCGTTTTCATTCGCGGAGCACATCATGACAGCCTCCACTCCTCCGTCGGCGATGGCCAGGGTTCTCGGCTCGCTGCCCGTCGTCGGCTACGCGGCCCGATGCCTGTCCGAGCATCTCCACGGCGAGCTCGGACTGCTCGGCGTCAATCTGCTGATGGCCTTGGCTCTCGGTCTGATCCTGCTCGGCTATCCGTTCCTGATCACTGCGGCTCTCTTGCTAGCGGCTTTCGTCGGCTTGGCCATCCTCGGGTCGACAATAGGCTGAAAGATTGAAAAGCATGACGATCACCAAGCGCGATCTTCTCGTTGCTCTCGGCGCCTCGATCGGCGCCGGGATCGCCTCGCCGAACGGCATGGCGGGCGACGCTGGAAAGGCATCGGATACTGCCGTGCCCGTCCACGACATGAGCATGTTTCCGGCACATTGGCACGGGGCGGAAAAGATCGCCTTTCTCGCTTACCCGCAATTCACGGCGCTCGATCTCGTGGGGCCACACTACATGATCGGCAATCTCATGGGGGCGACAACGCACATCGTCGCAAAAACGCGCGACCCCGTCGTCAGCGACATGAATCTCGCCATCGTGCCGACGGCGACCTTCGACGATTGCCCGAAAGATCTCGACGTCATCTGCGTGCCGGGCGGAACGACGGGAACGATCACCGCCATGCGCGACGAGGCCACCATAGATTTTCTCCGGGATCGCGGAGCTCGCGCGAAGTTCGTCGCCAGCGTTTGCACTGGTTCTCTTGTTCTCGGCGCGGCGGGGCTGCTTCGCGGCTACAAGGCGACATCCCACTGGGCGACGCGCGATCTTCTTCCCATTTTCGGCGCCGAGCCCGTGAATGCGCACGTGGTCACGGATCGCAATCGCATCACCGGCGCCGGGGTCACCGCAGGGCTCGACATGGGGCTTTCATTCCTCGCCATGCAGCGCGACGCGGACTATGCGCGTGCGGTCCAGCTGATTGCCGAGTATCACCCCGAGCCACCATTCGATGCGGGTACGCCGGAACGAGCCGGCGCGAAGGCGACAGCAATGATGACGACAATGTTCGAGCCGTTCGTCGCCGAGGCGAAAAACGCCGCCGAGGCCGCGATGAGGAAACTTTGAGACGTGACTAAGCCCGCCACACGGCGGCCATTCAATAGAATTGGGGGAAGGGGACAACGAATGTCGACACGCATCAACATCTGGCGGATTGCCTGGACCAGCACGACCAGCATCATCGCCATCACGGCAGCGCTCGCGGCCGCGAATGCGCAATCACCGTCATCGTCAGCACCACCGGCGGGCACTCCGCTACCCACTGTGCCGGTCGAGCCACCCTCCCAACCGAAGCAAGCAGCACCCGCCAAACAACCGCCACCGGCATCGCAGACCAAGGCTGCGCGCCCCAAAGCTCAAGCCAAGGCTCAACCCAAGCAAGCCTCACAGCCTGCGCCCGCACCCCAGGCGGCCGTGGACGTGCCGGCCCCACCACAGACGCCGCTTCAGGCGCTGGAGACGCTGCCAGCGGCATCGGCCGGCGCTGCCGCTGCCAAGCTCGATGTCAGGAACACGACCGGGAGCGCACTCAACCTGACACCGCGCGAAACGTCCGCGACGGTCAATATCGTGTCCGAGAAGGATATCGAGGAGCGTGGCGCGCGAGGCCTCGTCGAGACGTTCCGTCTGGTGCCTGGCGTCGTGGTCGGAAACAACCCCGGCGAAGTGACTGCGAACGTGACGCGGGGCTTCCACAAAGCCAACGGCTTCGCGATCGACGGCTCGCGGGTCGCGGACCCCGTCTTCCTCGGTCGTGATTACAATTCGTTTCTTTTCGACCGCGTCGAGGTGTTGAAGGGCCCGGCATCCGTGGTGTCTGGTACGAGCGGCCTCGCCGGCTCATTCAACATCATCACGAAGCAGGCCACGACCGAAAGGACCTTCACAGAGGGAATGGTTAGCTACGGCAGCTTCAATACGATCGACACAGGCGTTGGTCTCAATGTCGCACTGAGCCCTTTTGCAGCTATTAGGTCGACGTTCGCATTTTCGAACTCTAGCGGCTACGTCGATGATACGGATTCTCAGAAGGTCGGTCTGTCGACAAACATCCTGCTTAAGCCTTCGGATCGACTGACTGTGTCTACGTCGATCGACTACTACAAGGACGACTACTCGACGGCCTATTACGCGACACCTCTGATAAACCGCAGCGTGGCACGTGATCCGACCGACGTCGTTTCGAGTACGAACGGTCTGGTGCTCGACCGCAGCATTCGCTACAGGAACTACAATTTCCTCGACGGCAATATGAACATGGAGAGCATCTGGCTGCGGAATGCAGCAGAGTACAAGCTTTCCGATGAATGGTCGCTTCGGAACGAGCTCAGCTATTACAGCGCCGACCGGCTATGGCGCGACTCGGATTTCTACACCTACACGGCGAACCCGACTCCGGCCATCGCGCGGGGCATTACCCTCATCTCCCACGATCATGAGTTCTGGTCGGAGCGCATGGCGTTGCGCTTCGACGGCAACGTGGCCGGCATGCGAAACCGCTTCGCCGCAGGCGCCGAGTACATGGAGACCACTTTCGGGTCGAAGCGCCATTTCGGCGATGCGCCGCGTGTCGATATCTTTTCTCCGGATCGGGGATACTATCCGGAGGGAGATACGACGCCGTTCTACTCTCGCACGCGCCAAACCGCGGATCACGTCACGAAGGCTGCATTCGCCGAGAATGCCATCAACATTCTCCCCCACTGGATTGTTTCCACCGGTGTTCGTTACGAGACAATCGACATTGATCGCACGATCCTCAACGAAGCGACGGGAGTGACGTCGGCATTCGGTAACGATCTCGGGGCGCGGACCTGGCGGATCGGTACGACGTACGATCTGTTTCCGGGCACGACGCTTTTCGCCCAGTACGCCGAAGCCATAACTCCAGTCTCCTCGGCACTGATGATCGCCAGTGCGTCCAACGTGGCGTTCAAGCTCACCACGGGCAACTCGGTCGAGGCCGGCATCAAGTCGCGGATGTTCGGCGGTCGCGTGACGACGACCGCATCGATCTACGAGATCGAGCAGGACGACATTCTGACGCGAGACCCCGCGCGGCCCAGCGTCGTCGTTCAAGGCGGCAGTCAGCGTTCGCGGGGCGTCGAGGTCGAGACGGCCATCAGCCTGACACAACGCTGGAACGTCAGCCTTTCAGGCACAATCATCGACACCGAGTTCACGGAGCTCACGGACAGCAGGGGCGACAGCCTCGCTGGAAATCGCCCTGTCAATGCAGTGCCGTGGGCCTGGAATGCCCTCATGACCTATCGCCTCGACATCATCCCCGCAACGCTCGGCGCGCAGCTTACGGGGATCGGACCCTTCTACACGAGCAATGCCAATCTCTACGAGGCCAAGGAGCGGACACTGCTCGACGCCTGGGTCGTGTTCGATGTCGGCAAAGGCACATTGCGTTTGCGCGGGCGCAACCTGACTGATGAATTCTATGCGGAGTGGGCCGACTACAATGAGACGTCGGTCTACGTTGGCGCGCCGCGCAGCTTCGACGTCACCTACAGCGTCAAGTGGTGACGTTCTCGGTCCCGGACCGGATCCCTCTCCAGTGGTCCGGTCCGGGATTCGTCAAGTGGAGAACAGCATGAGGACGTCGTCTGCCGCCATGTACAGCCTGGTCTGGCGTTGGCACTTCTATGCAGGTCTCGTTGTCGCTCCATTCATTTTCGTTTTGTCGCTGAGCGGGCTCGTGTACTTGTTCAACGACGAGATCAACGATGCCCTCCAGCCCGAAAAGCGTTTTGTCCTCCCAACGGCCCGCACGCTGCCTCTGAGCCAGATCGCAACCGCAGCGCTTGTCGCCTATCCGGGCGGCTCGATCACGCGGATTGATACTCCGCGGGCAATGGACCGCTCGGTCGAAGTGTTTGTGAGCTCATCTAGCGGCCGTCCAGTTCGCGTCTTTGTCGATCCGGGGCGCGCCACGGTGCTCGGATCGCATGACTATTACACTACCGTCATCGGAATTGCCGATCAGGTCCACGGCTCATTGCTGATCGGGGAACTCGGTGACGCCATTGTCGAGTTGGCCGCGTGCTGGGGGTTCGTTCTCATCGTCACCGGTCTCTACCTTTGGTGGCCACGCGGACTGAAGAGCGTCTGGCAAGCTCTGCTTCCAAATTGGAGATCGAGCGGTCGCGCTTTCTGGCGATCGTTGCACGGCGCGATCGGCGTCTGGACCGCGTTGCTCGCGCTTTTCCTGATTCTCACCGGGCTTCCATGGGCCACCATCTGGGGCGGCTTGTTCCGACAGGCGACAGATGCTGCCGGCATCGGTTACCCGACGAGCTTTCGCGGCTATGGGGCGCCTAAGAGCGCGATCCCTACGATTGGATCTGATGCGGGGAAAGCGGCGCCTTGGACACTGGTCGAGGCTCCGGCTCCACGATCGGCCGGTCATCACGGTCATGGCGCCCATACCGTCCGATCCGGCCCACCGAGCGGCGCCGCAATTGGCCTCGATCGCGTGGCGGGCATCCTGGCGGAGCGCGACATGAAAGCGCCCTACCGGTTGAGCCTGCCAAAGGGGGACCGCGGCGTCTACATCGCCTTCACCTATCCGGACCAGCCGCAGGGTCAGCGATCGCTCTATATCGATCAGTATAACGGCCAAGTTCTGGGCGATGTCAGCTTCGCTGACTACGGCTGGGCTGCGAAAGCCATCGAATTGGGTGTCCAGCTCCACATGGGCAATTACTTCGGGACACTAAACCAAATCGTGATGGCCATACCATGCCTCGGCCTGATCATGCTCTCGATAACGGGCCCCTATATGTGGTGGCAGCGCCGTCCACGGGGCTCTCTCGGAGTGCCGCGTCAACTCGCGCCGGCACCGCTGCGCGCGTTGGCTTTGACCACGATTGGGCTCGGCCTAGTTTTTCCACTTGTCGGCGCATCCCTCGTCTTGGTCGGTTTGCTGGATTTCGGCTTTCGGCTCTTTTGTCGGGGCAAGCCGGCAGAACCGATCGCTTGACTCAGATGAGCAATGCGGACGCCCCATCGAGTCTACAGTTGTCGCATTGGATCGCGCCCCTTCGTGACGACGCGCCAGATCATCGAATTGGCGTAGGCTCTGACACGCCAATGCTCGAGGCAAAACGCTCGAGCGCTGAGCCGTCCGGCGGCACGTCGGAAAGTTGGTCGCATCGTCCGGGGGAGCCGGACGACCTTGATCGGTCTAGCAGCCTGACGATGCTTCAAGAGTTGACGATCGGGGCCGGCGCGGCGATCGCGCAAAGATCGTCGTCCGGCATCCGGGCAATCGCATCCCGCTTCATCTCGCTGATACTGCACGCCACCTTGCTCATTTGGCTCATTCATCACCCGCCTATCGACGGCATCGGAGCCGGCGGTCAGGACCTGGAGGCCGTCAGCGTCGAGGTGATCAGCGCCGCGGCTCTCGAAAGCATGTCCGCGCGTGCCAGCGTGGCCGCGTCGGGCTCCGCCGGGCCCGTGGCGGACAGCGCAGGAATAGACGCCCCATCTCAAGCCGAGACCGTCGCCGCACATGCTGCGGAGCCCGAGCCCACCGAGCGCACGGAGCAGCCCCCACCGCCTCCGCCGGATATCGTCGCCAAGCCCGATCCGGCACCGGAGGCCGAGGTCGCATTGGTCGTGACGGAGACGCCTCCCCGCCCCCGCGAGACCCCGCCCGAGGTCCATCCGGAGGAGCAGCCGCCCGATCCAAGCCCGAAACCACGGAAGGAGGAGGTCGTCGAGAAACCGCCCGAGCGTGCCCAGCCGGAGCTCCACGCCGCTGTCGAATCCGAGGCCCAGCCTGCAATCGTCAGCGGAGGCGCCATGGCGCGAGCATCTGCCGAAAGCGTGGATGCAGAGGCGGCCGCCGGTGCCTCGCCCGGAGAGCTTGCAAAGTACGCGCGGGAGATCCGGCTCGCGCTAGGACGCGCACGGCCACGGCACGGGGGGGGCAGAGTACGGGTCGTGATCGCCTTCACGCTCGAGGTAGACGGGCGCCTCGCCGCGGCTCGTGTCCTGGCCAGCAGCGGAAACTCGGGAGCGGACGCCGCCGCACTCAGTGCCGTTCACGCCACCGCGTTCCCGGCTCCGCCGTCCAACAGCACCGAGGTGCAGCGCAGCTACGTTGTTCCGTTCGAGTTCAAGTGAGGCAATTCGACCGCGCGCCGGCAGCACGAGACGATAAACGCAGGCACGACAACGATGTCGGCTTACGGATGCCGACCGAATTGCGGAATTGGTACTCTCATACCCCTGGATCCCAGCGGTCAAATGAATGGCGGGGGGTATTACATCGTCCTCAGCGAGCTGCGAAGCGTAGTGGTACGCGGCTAGACGGTTGATCTCTTCCCCTGAAAGCAGGGCCTGAACAGGTCGAGCCTTTGCCGTTGCACCGGCCTTGGCCAGCACCCGGTCGAATTCCATGAGCACGGGCTTGCCCAGGATGTTGGCCTGACGCTTGTCCTTGGTCGCCAGGGAGCGCTTGAGCCAGGACACGCTCACGCGGTTGTCGCCGAGCACCCTCGCGGTTGCCTCCTCAAGGCCGTTCGGGACCTTCTTCCGGGCGTGACAGATGCCCGTCCTCTTGTCGCAGACGATGCCCATGAAAGCTCGCATTGATACCCATCATTGATACCCATGGGCTGCAAGCAAGTCATTGATGTGGCGAGAGGTCTTGCGGATCAACGCCTTAGACAGGCGTTGGCGCTCCCTACGGGAGTCGAACCCGTCTTTTCAGATTGAAAATCTGACGTCCTAACCGATAGACGAAGGGAGCTGGCGCGGAAAATAGTCGGAGCGCGCGGCAACTGCAAGGAGCGGCTCGGGGTGCGGCACGAAGCCCGTCGGGGCGTCTTTGGGAAAGCCCGGTGGATGGGAGGCGCGGGGACCGCAGGACCTCCACCGCAAGAGGGCGCTCATGCGGTCGGATCGATGGGCCGGCAAGTCCGAGCGGCTCCGCGACAGACCTCGACAGAATTGCTTGCCTCACGCACGGCAGTGAGGTTTGCCGGCGCTCGGAACCTCCACGATGCAGGCCTGCGCAGAGCCAGGGTTCGCCTCGCCAGTGGGTCCTCCGAGCGGCTCCGCGACAGACCTCGACAGAAACGCTTGGCATACGCACGGCCGTCGGCTTTGCTGGCGCTCGGTGCCTCCACGATCCAGGCAGCGGCAGAGCGAGGATGCGTCGCTCCATCGGCTGCACAGGACAAAAGACACGGAAAAGGACGTTGCCTAGCATGAGCTGTCGCATAGCCCTCGTGCACGCCGGTGCCGTCTCCATCGAGCCGGTCCAGTCGGCCCTGCGGACCCTCTGGCCAGAGGCCGAGCCGGACAACCTGCTGGACGACTCGCTCATGGTCGACCGGGCGAAGAGCGAGCATCTGACACCGGCGCTGACGGAGCGGATCGCCAGGCTCGCAGCCTATGGGCGTGACGTCGGGGCCGCCGGCATCCTCTACACCTGCTCGGCGTTCGGCCCCGCGATCGAGGCCGTGCAGCGCGACCTGGCCATTCCCGTGCTGAAACCGAACGAGGCGATGTTCGAGGCGGCACTGGATCGGGGAGTGGACATCGGCATGGTCGCCTCCTTCGCCGCGTCCATTCCGACGATGGAGCAAGAGCTCCGGGAGCTGGCGGCCGCACGTGGCTCGCGAGCGGCGATCCGGTCGGTGTGCGTGCCCCAGGCACTGGCCGCGCTGCAGGCCGGCGACATCCCGGGTCACAATGCCCTGCTCGCCGATGGAGCGAAGCAGCTCGGCACTTGCGACGTCATTCTCCTCGCCCAGTTCTCGACGTCGCGCGCGGCGGCTGCCACACAGGCCGCCGTGAAGGCGCCGGTGCTGACTGCGCCGGGAACGGCTGTCGCAAAGCTGAAGCGGCAGCTCTCGGGCCGCTGATCGCCACAATTTGCGGACGAGGGGCTCGCGGCGCGTGTATCGATAGCTGCCGATGGGGCCGGTGGTGGTGGCGTTGCGGCGACGTTGTCGGAGCATCGGGGGACGGGGATCGAGATGGGGCTTGCGCTGCAGAGCCTGCTCGGCGTGACGGTCATACCGCTCGCCGCCTACCTGATCGCGTCGCGCGCCTCGCGCCTCGCGCCCGCCGAGGCCTTGCGCGCCGTGCTTGCGGGACTCGCTCTGCAGACGGCGGTGGCGCTGCTCGTGCTCAAGGTGCCTGCGGCCCGGGTTCTGCTCGACGGTGCAGCCGGCGTCGTGTCCGCCCTCCAGCGCGCGGTCGAGACGGGCATGCAACTCGTCTTCGGCTATCTGGCGGGTGGGCCGGCGCCCTTCGAGCAGCCGCGGCCCGAGGCGGCGTTCCTGCTCGCCTTCCGCGGGCTGCCGCTGATCCTGCTGATGAGCGCGCTGACGCGGCTCCTCTACCATTGGGGCGTGCTGCAGCGCGTCGTCGCCGTGTTTGCGAGCCTTTTCCAGCGCGCCTTCGGCATCGGCGGGCCGCTCGGCACGGCGGCGTCGGCCAACATCTTCCTCGGCATGGTCGAGGCGCCGCTGCTGGTCCGGCCCTACCTCGGGCAGATGGGGAGAGGGGCGCTGCTCGCGACCATGGCCGTCGGCATGGCGACCATCGCCGGCACGGTGATGGCGCTCTATGCGGCGATCCTCGAGCCGACGCTTCCCGGCGCCGCGGGCCACGTGCTCGCCGCCTCGCTGATGAACGCGCCGGCCGCGCTGCTGCTGTCGCGGCTCGCCTCTCCCGAGGGCTTCTCGGAAGGCCCAGAGGTCTCGGCCGCGGACCTTTCCGACGTGCCCCGCTCGAGCATGGACGCCATCGTCGCCGGCACGCTCGACGGCGTCCGGCTATTGGCCGCTGTGACGGCCCTCCTGGTGGTCGCGACGGCGCTGGTCGCGCTCGCCAACAGCGCGCTCGCCGCCGCCACCGCGCCCATCGGGCTGACGCTCACCATCGAGCGCATTCTCGGCTGGGTCGCCGCGCCCGTCGCTTTTCTCATCGGCATCCCGTGGGGAGAGGCCGCGACAGCTGGCGCGCTCATCGCCAAGAAGGTGGTTCTCAACGAATTCGTCGCCTACCTCGACCTCGCGCGCTTGCCGCCGGAGTCCCTTTCGCCCCGCTCGCGGGTGGTGCTCACGTATGCGCTCTGCGGCTTTGCCAACCTGGGCTCGCTGGGCATCATGGTGGGCGGGCTCACCGCCTTGGCCCCGGCGCGGCGCGACGAGATCGTGGCGCTCGGTCCGCTCGCCGTGCTGATCGGCCTGATGGCGACACTGCTCTCGGGAGCCGTCGTGGGAACGCTGACCGGGTGGTGAGGCGTCAACCCCGGACGGGCGTCGCAGGGCGCGCGGAGGTGCGGCGATCGGCGCCCTTCAAAGGCCGGACGTATGCGGCGATGGCTCCGGATATGGCGGACGGCGGCGCGGACATCGGAGTGGCGGTGCGGAATCCGGTGCGAACGGTGGAGCCGTTTCCGCTCGCTGACCTGATCCCGGCGCCATATGGCTCTTTTGCCCTGGCTCTCGGCTTCGGCGCAGCCGGGGCTGTGGCTTTCGTCCATTTCGGCCTCCCGCTTCCCTGGTTCCTCGGGGCCCTCACGGCCTGTCTCGTGGCATCCGTGGCTGGGCTGCCGGTGCGACGGCCGTCGCCGCTCTCGATCCCGATGCGGGCGACCCTCGGAGTGGCCGTCGGGTCGGCCTACACGCCGGCACTGCTCGACCGCCTGCCGAGCATGCTCGGAAGCCTCGCGCTTCTCATTCCGTTCATGGGGCTGGTGATCGTGGTCGGCATGGCCTTCTACGAGCGCGTGGCCAAGCTCGACCGGCCGACGGCCTTCTATGCGGCCGTGCCCGGCGGGCTCACCGACATGACGACGATGGCCGAGGATTCGGGTGCGAACGTCCGGGCCATCATCCTCATCCAGGCGACGCGCATCCTGGTCATCGTGTTCGCGCTGCCACTGTGGCTGCAGTGGCACGATGGGCTGTCGGTGGGGCAGGCTTTCGCGACGCGCGTGCGGCTTGCCGAGGTGTGGCCCTCCGATGCGCTGGTCATGGTCGCGATGGGCTGGGGCGGCTATAAGGTTGCCCGCTGGCTCGGCATGGCCGGAGCGCCGATCGTCGGGCCGATGCTCGCCAGCGGCATCACGCACGCGCTCGGCTTCAGCGTGGCCAAGGTGCCGCTCGAGGTGCTGGTGATCGCGCAGATCAGTGTCGGCACGATGCTCGGTTGCCAGTTCCGCGGCCTCACCTTCCGCGAGTTCTGGGGCACGATGACGTGGGGCATCGCCAACGCCGCAGCCCTGCTGGTGCTCACGTTTGGCGTGGCGACCATGGTGACCCGGCTCACCGGTTTCGATCCGGTGTCGGTGCTGCTCGCGTTCGCGCCGGGAGGCCAAACCGAGCTCAATCTCCTCGCCTACGTCCTGGGTCTGGACGTCGCCTATGTGGCGCTGCACCACCTGACGCGGCTTGCCATCGTCATCCTGGGAGCCCAGATCGTATTCCGAACGAGGACCGACTGGCGGAAGTGACGCCGGCCAGCAGGCTTCGCCCATGCCTCGCGGCGACCCGCCGGAGGAGACGACGTCCGACGGGGTTCCTGATGGAGCTGGGCATGCCGCTGATCCTCAATCTCGCCGGGATGAGCGTGGCGCTCTATGCCATGGTCGTGCTCGCGGCCTGGCTCGGGCAGCGACACCTGATGTACGTGCCCGACGCCAGCCGGGTGCCTCCGGCGTCGATCGGGCTCGCGGGCGTGGAGGAGCAGATTATAGAGGCTCCGGACGGGACGCGCCTCGTCACGTGGCGGGCGAAGGCCGAGGCCGGACGCCCGACGATCCTCTACCTGCACGGCAACGCCGGCAATCTCGCCGGCCGCGCCGACCGCTTCCGACGCTATCAGGCCAGAGGCTTCGGCATGCTCATGTTGAGCTGGCGGGGCTATTCCGGCAGCACCGGGCGTCCGACAGAGGCGAGGAATGTCGCCGACGCCATCCTGGCCTACGACACGCTGCGCAGCTCGGGCGTGCCGGCCCGCGAGATCGTGGTTTTCGGCGAGTCGCTCGGCTCGGGCGTCGCCATT
>JBFWQN010000007.1:0-31188 GCA_050249405.1 Hyphomicrobiaceae bacterium
GCTCACCGGCCGGCAAAGCCGCTCGTTGTCGCCGGAGATCGTCGCGCGCCAGATGCGGGCCGCGGCATCGGCCATCGCCCGCCGGCTCGCGGCTCTGGCGCAGGCCGCCGAGGTGCCGTTGCACCATACTGTGGTGCGTAGCGAGCCGCTCGCCGCATTGGCGCAGGCCTGCGCCGCCCGCGGTCCCTGGAACGTGGTCACACTCGGCGATCCGCTGTCGGCGGCCAGCTTCACCGTCCTTGCCCGCCTCTTCGCCGCGGTGCCCGGCACGACGGGCCTGGTGGTGGTCGGCCCGATGGCCCGCCGGGTGCAGGGCCGCATCGTGGCTATCGTCGAGGATATCGCAGACTTCGATGCCGTGCTGCGCACTGCGCGGCGCCTGCATGCGCTGTCGGGCGAGGACCGCCTCACGCTCGTGCTCGCCGCGGACAGCGACGGCGAGGCCGACGCGATGGATGCGCAGGCACGCCTCGCCGTCGGCCACGACGACACCATCGACATCGTGCGGGCCCGGGTGGATCCCGGCGAGCCGAAGGTCGCCGCCGAGCTGATCCGGCGTCTCGCTGCAGGGTTCATCGTCGGCCGTTTCGGCGGCCTCGTCCTCCCCCGCGATGGCGACCTGCGCCCCCTCGCGGCCGTGCTGGAATGTCCGCTGTTCCTGATGCGCTAGAGTCGGGCGAGCGCGGTCGGCCCATTACGTCGAATCCCGCCACGGGGACAGATCAGCCGGGCTGCCGGAAACTCAGGAGCCCGTGGGGGACGTGCTCGCGTGCTCCCGTGCATTGGCGCCCTTCACCCGACTTTCGCCCGCTCGATTGCCTCGGTGATCAGGCGCCTCGCCTCGTCGGCATCGCCCCAGCCACGGACCTTGACCCACTTGCCGGGCTCGAGATCCTTGTAATGCTCGAAGAAGTGGCGAATCTGATCGAGCGTGATCTGCGGCAAGTCGGCGAACGACTGCACGCGCTCGTAGCGCTTGGTGATCTTGCTCGAGGGCACGGCGATCACCTTCTCGTCGCCGCCGGCATCGTCCTCCATCAGCAGCACACCCACGGGGCGGCAGTTCATGACGGCGCCCGGCACGATGGCGCGGGTGTTGCAGATCAGCACGTCGATCGGATCGCCGTCCGAGGCGAGGGTATGCGGTACGAAGCCGTAGTTTCCCGGATACCGCATCGGCGTATAGAGGAAGCGATCGACGAACAGCGTGCCGGAGGCCTTGTCGAGCTCGTACTTGATCGGCTCGCCGCCGACAGGGACCTCGACAATCACGTTGACGTCGTCGGGTGGGCTCTTGCCGATGGGAATGGCGTCGATGCGCATTTGCGAGACTCCGTCGATGGAAACGCCGATCAATCGAATTCGGCACGCACGCCACATTCCGCTTTTCGTCGCATGGTAACGTCGGGCTCGCGAACAGCCCTGCGCATGGCCGATCAAGAACCCTGTGCCCGGACGCCGGGACAGGAAGCCGTGAAGAGTGACGGAGGCCGGTAACGATGCTCGTAAAAGCGCTGCTGGCGGTTCTGGCGGTCCTTCAGGCAGTGACGTCGGCCGAGGCCAACCCGCTGAAAAGCCTGTACACCACGATCGATCTGAAGGCCTGCCGCCAGACCAAACGGCATGCCGACGGCGGCGCCTGGCTCTGCACGGGGCTCGACGGCTATCCGGTCTACATCGCCGAGGGTGATCTCAGGACCTACGTCAGCGTCGGTCCTGCTCCGGAGAAGCGGCGCGCCGCCAGCCAGACGCTCGCCCCATTCAACTCGCTCTTTCGCGGAAAGGGTAATCGCGCCACGCTCGAATGGCGGTTCGTGAAGCGGGACGGCAAGGTGATGCCCTATGCCACGATCCAGCGCTATTTCACACGCAACGACACGGGTGCCGGCGAGGTCCTCGTGGTGACCAAGGTCACCGCGACCGAGGACTGCCACGTCGCCTACATCGATGCCCTCGCCGACCCGCAGGCCATAGCCCTCGCCCGGCAGGTGGCAGATCGCGATGCGCGCGCCTTCGACTGCACCGCAACACCCAAACGGATCGGGCGCGCGGGCAAAAGCCCGATGTGATGTGAAGCGCGCGCCCGGACGGTCGTAAGGTGCGCGAAAGAGCGGCTTTCCGCCGTTGGAAGGCTCGCTCTCAGGCCCAGCCGTAGCCGATCTTCTCGAGGGCCACGCCGCCGATCTTCTCGGTGGTCTTGCCGATCGGCCGGCCGCCGCGACGCCAGTAGAAATCGGCCGCGATCTCGTTGCCGGCGAGCGCCCACACGACGAGCCCGTTGAGGCGCCGCTCGTCCAGGGCATGTCGCGCACCCTCGAACAGGTGCTCGCCGAGCCCCAGCCCCTGATAGCTGGGAGTGAGGTAGATCTCGTAGATTTCGCCCTGATATTTGCCGCGACCGCGAGCCCGGCCATAGGTGGCGTAGCCCGCCACTTTCCCGGATACCTCGAGCACCATCAGCCCGTCGGAGCCGCGTGCCGCATTCTGCCACCAGGCCTTGTCGCGCCTGCGGATCATGCTTTCTAGATGCAACTGAGGAATGATGCCCCGGTAGGCCACGAGCCAAGATTCCCGGAACACCGCAGCGAGGGAGGCAGCGTCGCGCTGCATTCCCTTCCGCACCCTCACCTCTGTACGCGACTGGAGCATGACTGAACTATAGACCGGCCTCGGCGGCGTCGGAAAGGCCCACGATGCTATGTCGCAGCGGATTTCCACCGCATGGCGTCCGAGGCGGCCTGATTGTCAGTTGTGATCGTCGGGGAGCACCGGGATCGGCAGAATCTCGATGCCTTCGCTCGCCAGCTCCTCGACCTCCTGCGGGCTCGCCTCGCCGTAGATGCCACGCCCGGGCGTCTCGTCGCTGTGGATCTTGCGCGCCTCCTCCGCGAAGCGCGGCCCCACGTACTCGGCGTCGGCGAGCACCTTGTCGCGCAGGACTTTGAGCTGGCGCAGCATCTCGCGCTGCGGTCCGGTCAGAACCGGCCGGGCCGGCGGTGGCGGCGGCGCGACGGGCACCGGCAAGCCCGGCTCGACCGTCTCCGGCTCGGCCACGGCCTTTCGACGGCGTGTGCGCGCTTTCGCTTTCTGCTCGCTGGTCACCACGCTCGGCGCCATCAGGGCCTTGGCGACCTTGGTCGCGCCGCACTCTGGACACACGACGAGGCCGCGCACGATCTGCTTATCGCAGGCGTCGCTCGACGGAAACCAGGCCTCGAACTCGTGCGCCTTCGGACAGGCGAGCCGGTAGCGGATCATGGAAAGACGTGCCTCCACCTTGCCTCACCGGCCGCGCGAGGCCGCAAGCCCGGCGCAGATCATCACGTGCCGACGAGGAGAAGAACCGCTGAGCATCGCGCAATTTTTGCGCTGCAGCAAGCGTGCGGCTCGATACCCTTAATGGCAGCCGTCAGGCCGCAAGCAGCGGATCGAGCCGGCCGGCGTCGTCGAGGGCGTAGAGGTCGTCGCAGCCGCCCACGTGGCGCTCGCCGATCCAGATTTGCGGCACCGTGTACCGTCCACCGGCCTTCGCGGTCATCTCGGCGCGGACACCGCTGCGTCCGTCCACCGAGATTTCCTCGTAGAGCACGCCTTTGCGGTCGAGCAGCCGTTTGGCGCTGATGCAATACGGGCAATAGGACGACGTGTAGATGGTGACCTTCGGCATACGGGCGGCTCGCTGTCTCGCAATTTCGTTCAAGGCCCCGTTATGTAGGCCGGGGTGGTCTGTGCGCAAGCGCGGCGGAGAGGTCTCAGGGCGCCTCGAGCCCTGGCGACGCCACCCGCGCGACCGCGAGAATATCGACGCGTGCGGCCCCGGCGGCGAGGAGGGCCCGGGTCGCCGCCTCCGCCGTGGCGCCGGTCGTGACGACGTCGTCGAGGAGCACGATGCGTCGCCCGGAAACCTGTGCCCTGCCGCGCGGAGGGACCGTGAAGGCGCCCTTCATGTTGTCCCGGCGGGCCGATCCTGACAGTGTCACCTGGGCGGGTGTCTCGCGCGTCTTGACCAGCGCCGACGGGCTCCACGGCACGCCGGTCAAGCTCTGAACCTCACGTGCCAGGAGGGCGGACTGGTTGAACTGGCGCTGGACGAGGCGGCGGCGCGTGAGCGGCACGGGAACGATCAGCTCGGCCTCGGCGAGCAGCTCGCGACCGGCCTCGGCGAGCCAGCGCGCCATCATGCGGCGGCCGTCGTGCCGGTCGGCGTATTTCATGGCATGGATGAGCCCTGCGACCACACCCTGCGGCTCGTAGACGGCGACCGCCCGTGCCCGCGCCCAGGGTGGTGGATGGGCCGTGGCCGCGGCTGAGACCAGCGTGTCCATGCCACCGCCGAACGGCAGGGGAATGCCGAGCCGGTCGCAGAGCGGGGCCCGGATGAACGTGACGTTGCGCCAGCAGGCGCCGCACAGGGAGTCCGGGCTCTCGATGCGGGCGTGACAGGCGAGGCAGACGGGCGGGACGATCACGTCGGAGGCGGCCCGCGCGGCGAGGTCGAGCCATTGGGTGAGCGCGAAAGCGGACATGTGCGTTATCCTCGTCCCCGTGAATGGGACGGCGGCGCCGAGGATAGGTCCTCCGTCCTCGATCCGTCCAGCGCGAGGCAGGCCACGTGAGCGACCCCATCATCTTCGACCGACAGCTTCTCGCGCGGCGCCGGGATGGGCTTGCTGCAGGCCTCGGCGGCGCGGATTTCCTGCTGCGGCGGGTCGCCGACGACATCGTCGACCGGCTCGCCGTGGTGAAGCGGCGGTTCCCGGTGGCGCTCGACCTCGGAGCCGGCGAGGGCCTGCTCACGGCGCGGCTGCCGGCGGCCGCCGGCGCCGAAATCGTAATCGCTGCTGATCTCTCGCCGCGTCTCGTTGCGGCTGCCCCGGGCCTTGCGGTCGTTGCCGACGAGGAGTTGCTGCCTTTCCGGGATGGCTCGCTGGACTTGGTCGTCTCGTCGCTTTCGCTGCAGCTCGTCAACGATCTTCCGGGAGCGCTCGTGCAGATTCGGCGGGCCCTGAAGCCAGATGGACTGATGCTGGCCTCGCTCCTCGGCGGCACCACACTCGGGGAGCTGCGCGAGGCGCTCGTCGTCGCCGAGGCGGAGACGGCAGGCGGTGTCTCGCCGCGCGTCGCGCCGTTCGCAGACGTGCGCGAGCTCGGCGGCTTGCTGCAACGGGCGGGCTTCGCGCTTCCGGTCGCCGACGGCGACGTGGTCGAGGTGGGCTATCCGAGCGCGCTCGAGCTGATGCGCGATCTCAAGGCGATGGGCTGGGCCAACATGCTGGTCGATCGCCGTCGGGCGCCACTGCGGCGAGACACCCTCGCTCGGGCGATCGAGGTCTATGTCGAGCGGCACGGACGCCCCGACGGTCGGGTGAAAGCAACCTTCGAGATCGTGACGCTGACGGGCTGGGCGCCGCACGAGAGCCAGCAGAAGCCTCTCAGGCCCGGCAGCGCCAAGGCGCGCCTCGCCGACGCCCTCGGGACCGACGAGCGTCCGGCAGGCGACAAGGCGGACCGAGGCTCGTAAAGCCCGCGAGTGGCGTCAGCCGCACCCGTCGACCCAGTCTCGTGGTCCGGTTGCCGGGCGGTCCGCTCGCGGTCCTGCTCGGCAATCAGTCGTCGCTTGCGCATTGTGCGCTCGCTACGGGCACTCGCTGCCCTGCAATTCATCGATTGCCGGCAAATGCGGCGCTCCGTCAGCGGCACCGTGCCTGACGTCGCGTCAGTTTTCATTCTGAAACAGCGATTTGCCGCGAAGTCTGAATTTGGCACACGACTTGCCATGTCTCGCTCGGGAGAACTCGCCGGCGGCGCACGCGCGGCACGAGGAAAAGGGACAGCAGGATGAGCTTCAGCGATCCATTCGACCCGTCACGGCCCCTTTCCGCAGCAGGCTGTTGCTGCGGGCGGCACGGCTCGCAATCGGATCACGACAAGGCCGTCGCCGCCGACGCGGATGCGCGCACCCGGCGGATCATCGAGGGCGCCGTCATGCGCGGCCTGTTCCCGGACGACATGAGGCGGCGGGCCTTTCTCACGGCCGTCGGCTCGGCGACCGCCGCTGCGGCTGTGGCTCAGTTCCTTCCGCTCGGCACCGCGATGGATGCCTTCGCGCAAAGTGCCAAGCCCGAGAAGAGCAGCCTCAAGGTGGGCTTCATCCCGATCACCTGCGCGACGCCCATCATCATGGCCCACCCGATGGGCTTCTACAAAAAGCACGGCCTCGACGTGGAGGTGATCAAGACGGCCGGGTGGGCGGTCGTCCGCGACAAGACCATCAACAAGGAATACGACGCGGCGCACATGCTGTCGCCGATGCCGCTGGCGATCACGCTCGGCGCCGGCTCCAATCCGATCCCCTATACGATGCCGGCGGTCGAGAACATCAACGGCCAGGCGATCACGCTTTCCATGAAGCACAAGGAACGGCGGGACCCCAAGGACTGGAAGGGCTTCAAGCTCGCGGTGCCCTTCGACTATTCGATGCACAACTATCTGCTCAGGTACTATCTCGCGGAGCACGGCATCGATCCGGACAAGGACGTGCAGATCCGCTCCGTGCCGCCGCCCGAGATGGTGGCGAACCTTCGCGCCGACAACATCGACGGCTTCCTCGCGCCCGACCCCGTCAACCAGCGCGCCGTTTTCGACGGCGTGGGCTTCATTCACATCCTGTCCAAGGAGATCTGGAACCGGCACCCCTGCTGCGCCTTCGCGGCGAGCCAGCAGTTCGTGACGGAGATGCCCAACACCTACAAGGCGCTGCTCAAGGCGATCATCGATGCCACGGCATTCGCCACCAAGCCCGAGAACCGCAAGCAGATCGCCGAGGCGATCGCACCCGCCAACTACCTGAACCAGCCGGTCACGGTCGTCGAGCAGGTGCTGACGGGAACCTTCGCCGATGGCCTCGGCAAGGTGCAGAAGGTGCCGGACCGCATCGATTTCGACCCGTTCCCGTGGGAAAGCTTCGCCATCTGGATTCTGACCCAGATGAAGCGCTGGGGACAGATCAAGGGCGATGTCGACTACCAGAAGGTGGCACGCCAGGTGTTTCTCGCGACCGATGCAGCCAAGCTGATGAAGGAGGTCGGCCTCACGCCGCCCGAGACGACGTCGAAGACGTTCGTGGTCATGGGGAAGACGTTCGATCCCGAGAAGCCCGACGCCTACGTCGCCAGCTTCGCCATCAAGCGGACCTGACCGCAGATGCCGCGATCACAAGCCCTTGGGGCAGCGATGATCTCGCTCGCCCTCCTCTTCACCTTCCTCCTCGCCTGGGAGATCGCCGTGTCCGGCAAGAGCCGGACGCAGGCGCTCGACCCCGAGTACGCCAAGCTCATGGGGCTGACGGCGACGGAGGGCAAATCCGCCATGCCGGGGCCGTCCGAGGTCGGCGCCAAGCTTTGGGAGCACTTGCGGCGGCCGTTCTACGACAACGGGCCCAACGACAAGGGCGTCGGCATCCAGCTCGCCTATTCGATCGCACGCGTGGCGATGGGCTATGTCGCGGCCATCCTGATCGCGGTGCCGCTCGGCTTCCTGATCGGCATGTCGCCGCTGATGAGCCGCGCGCTCGATCCGTTCATCCAGCTCCTGAAGCCGATATCGCCGCTCGCCTGGATGCCGCTGGCGCTCTACACGATCAAGGATTCCAACACGTCGGCGATCTTCGTGATCTTCATCTGCTCGGTATGGCCGATGCTGATCAACACGGCGTTCGGCGTGGCTTCCGTGCGGCGCGACTGGCTGAACGTCGCCAAGACGCTCGAGCTCGGGACCTGGCGCACCGCGTTCCAGGTGATCCTGCCCGCCGCCGCGCCGACCATTCTCACCGGCATGCGCATCTCGATCGGCATCGCCTGGCTCGTCATCGTCGCGGCCGAGATGCTCGTCGGCGGCACGGGCATCGGCTACTTCGTCTGGAACGAATGGAACAACCTGTCGATCACCAACGTGATCAACGCCATCCTGCTGATCGGACTGGTCGGCATGGCACTCGACCAGGTCATGGCGCGCCTGCAGCGGCTGGTCTCCTATGCGGAATGACGGCAAGGGGGGCGGCATGGCCGTGAAGCCGATCATCAGGGTCGAGGGGCTGGCGAAGCGCTTTCCCGAAGCGGGCAGCGGCACCCTGACCGTTTTCGAGAACCTGTGGCTCTCCATCGACCCCGGCGAGTTCGTCTGCATCATCGGGCACTCGGGGTGCGGCAAGTCGACAATTCTCAACGTGCTCGCGGGCCTCGACCGGCCGAGCGAGGGCGTCGTCATCGTCGACGAGAAGGCGATCGATGGACCGAGCCTCGACCGGGCGGTGATCTTCCAGAGCCATGCGCTGATGCCGTGGCTCACCGCGCGGCGCAACGTCGAGCTAGGGGTCGCCTCGCGGCATCGGGAATGGAGTGCGGCGCGCGTCCGCGAGCACGCGCAGCGATATCTGGGGCTCGTCCACCTCGAGGATGCGGCGGACAAGAAGCCGGCGCAGCTCTCGGGCGGCATGCGCCAGCGCGTCGGCATCGCGCGGGCGCTGGCGGTCGAGCCGCGCATCCTGCTGATGGACGAGCCGTTCTCGGCGCTCGATGCGCTGACGCGCGGCTCGCTTCAGGACGAGGTGCTCGCCATCCGACGGGCGACGCGCCAGACCATCTTCATGATCACGCACGATATCGACGAGGCGATGCTGCTCGCCGACAAGATCGTGCTCATGACCAACGGCCCGCGGGCGCGGATCGCCGAGATCGTGGAGAACACGCTGCCCGAGACGCGCCAGCGCGAGCACCTGCACAAGCATCCGAACTATTATCCGCTCCGCAACCACCTGCTCGAGTTCCTGGTCACGCGCTCGCGTGAGCTGGCCGGTGGTGTCGGTGCCGATCCGAAAGCAGCCCGCACGCCGCGCATCGTGCGGCCGGTCGCCGAGGACAGCCTCCATGCCCCGCCTCCCGAGCTCCCCGAACCGGCCGCTGCGCGTCCGCAGGCGCGCCGCTCGCAGCCCGCTCCGGCCCGCATCATCGCCCGCGCCAACGGGCATGCGGTCCGCGCCACGCCGGGTCTCGGGGCCGCCCCAGCCCGCAACCGCCCCTTCAACGACACCGCACCCAAGTGGAGATAGGCCGATGACCCGCGAGCAGCTCACCGAGAGAATCCTCGACATCAAGCGCGAGAGGAATCTGACCTGGGCGCAGATCTGCCAGGAGATCGGCGGCATGAGCCCCGTGCTGATCGTCGGCGCGCTGCTCGGGCAGCACAAGCTGGTCAAGCCACTCGCCCGGAAGGCGGCAGCCTTTCTCGGTCTGAGCGAGACCGAGGAGAAGATGCTGAACGAGGTGCCGATGCGCGGCACCGGCACGCCGATGCCGCCGACCGATCCGCTGATCTACCGCTTCTACGAGCTGGTGCTCGTCAACAGCCCCGCCTGGAAGGCCTTGATCGAGGAGGAGTTCGGCGACGGCATCATGTCGGCCATCGACTTCGACATGCAGATGGAGCGGCTGCCCAACGAGAAGGGCGACCGCGTCAAGATCACGATGTCGGGCAAGTTCCTGCCCTTCAAGTATTACGAGAACGAGCAGGGCGTCCCCGCCTACGGCTTCAAGGAGGCTTGAGCCGCCGGGCTCTCGTGCGGCTGAGCTGGTCGGCCCCGCCGAAAGCGGCAGGGCCGCTCCTTAACGGCGTGCCAAGCGGGGATAGGCTATCGTGCTCCCGGAGCCGGCGCGGCCTGCGCCAGGCCGAGGAGCGCGTCATGGGCGGAACCAATGGGCGAGGGTGACGGCGGTAACGGCGGCCGCCGTGGCTTGCACACGCCCTCGATCCAGAGGGGCAAGATCGCACGCCTTGCGATCCGCTCGATCCGTGCGGCTCGAGCCGTCGCCTGGCAGGCGGCCGAGGTGGTGCTGGCCCTCGTCATCCTGTTCGAGGAATGGGGCTGGCGGCCGCTCTCGGCGGCGATCGCCCGGCTTGCCCGCGTCGAGGTGGTGGCGCGCCTCGAGCGGGCCATCGTCGCGCTGCCGCCGTGGCCGGCGCTGGGCGTGTTTCTCGTGCCGTCCCTGCTGTTCCTGCCGTTGAAGCTCGCCGCGCTCTGGCTGATCGGCGGCGGGCATCTTCTCTGGGCGACGCTGCTCTTCGCCTTCGCCAAGATCGCTGGCACCGCACTCTATGCGCGCATTTTCCAGCTCACCCAGCCGACGCTGATGCAGCTCGCCTGGTTCGCGCGCGCCTACAACTGGTTCATGCCATGGAAGGAGGCCATCGTCGCGCACGCCAAGTCGACGGCGGCCTGGAAGGCGGCCATGGCGCTGAAGGCGCGGGCTCGTTTGCTCGCGGGGGAGGCATGGCGCGCCGTCCGGCCGGTGGCGATGGCGGCCGTGGCGCGACTGAGGGCGCTGCTCGGCGGCGGCTGATGCGGGCCCGCGCGACTAAGCGCGGCGCACGATCTCGGCTTTCCGGTACCCCTGCAGGTAGAGCAGCGCGGTGAGGTCGCCGTGCGTGATGCCTGCGTCCGCCTCCGCGGCGACGACGGGCTTGGCGCGGAAGGCGACACCTAGGCCGGCGGCTCCGATCATGGCGAGGTCGTTGGCGCCGTCGCCCACCGCCAGCGTGAGCGCTGGGTCGAGGCCCCGCTCGGCCGCGAAGCCGCGCAGGGCGGCGAGCTTGGCCTCGCGGCCGAGGATCGGCTCGGCGACACGGCCCGTCAAACGTCCGCCGCTCACCTCCAGCACATTGGCGCGGTCGACATCGAAGCCGACGGCCTTGGCGACACGGCTCGTGAAGAAGGTGAACCCGCCCGAGACGAGCGCGGTGAAGGCTCCGTTCGCGCGCATGGTCTCGATCAGGGCCCGCGCTCCCGGGGTGATGGTGATCCGCGTCTCGAAAATGGCCTGCAGGTCGTCCTCGGTGAGGCCCGCGAGCAGCGCCATTCGCTCGCGCAGCGCTCCCTCGAAGTCGAGCTCGCCCCGCATGGCCCGCTCCGTGATGGCAGCTATGCGAGCCTTGATACCCAGCACGTCGCCCATCTCGTCGATGCATTCCTGGCCGATGATGGTCGAATCCATGTCGGCCACGAGCAGCTTCTTACGCCGGCTGGCGAGGTCGGCAGCGACGACGTTCACGTCGACGGGGCGGCCGACCAGAGCATCTGCAACTCGTTCCGACAGAGCACAGTGATCGGCGTCCTCCGGCCGCGCCAGCAGCGCCTCCCACGCCTCGCCCTCGCCGAGCCAGGCTTCGTCGAGCACTGTCTCCCCGGCGAGCGCGCCGCGGGCGGCCATGATCTCGGTCGATCCGAGCGCGCCGGCATCCGGCGGCGCCGTCAGGACGAGGGCAAAGGCGAGAGTGTGGGACATGGCGGCCTCGGACATCGCGAAGTGGCCCTGATAGGGGAGGCGGTGCGGCAGGGCAACCCACCCTGCCGAGCCCGTGCCTCCTGTCCCCGTCGCGACCTACTGGATGCGGTAGACGACGGGGCAATTGACGATGAAGCCCGTCGAGCCGAAGCCCTTGCCGTCCGGCCCCGAGAGATAGCCCGATTGCACCAGCCCGAGGATGGCGTGCTCGTCGGTCTGGCGCGAGCGGGCGCCGGCGGCGATGGCCTTCGGGGTCCACACGGCGGCGTTGATGTCCCAGAGCGGGCTGTAGCGGCTGGACACCGTCGGGATGCTGCCCATCACGTTGAGAGGGGCGCGCCCGTCGGAAAGCGCGCTGTCGAGCCCCTGCCGCATGGGATGATCAATCCCGGTCGGGCCATTGACGAAGGCATAGATGCGCTCGAGCGGGCTGAAGGGGCTGATCTCGGGCCCGACCTTGATCTCGCGGAGGGCGGTCGCGAACGTCGAGGCCTCCAGCGCGGCGGGCAGCGGATCGTTGGCGTCGGTCGAGGTGTAGAGCACGGGCCGGCCGGCGCTGAAGCCCGTGGCGAGCGACAGGGTGACCTTGCCGGTCTCGGGGCAGATGGCGACGACCCTGTCGTGCACCACGCGATGGTCGGGGCTGCCTTTGCAGAAGGCGTTCAAGGCGGCTGGCGCGACGTCGAAAGCCACCACCGGCGCGTTGTAGATGTGGCCGCCGGCGTTCTCGATCTTGACCAGCGGAGAGTACTGCGCGTCGCCGACGGAGCCCGGTTGCGCGGCCTGCGGAGGAAAGAAATGCGGCGCCTTGCCGGGCACGACCTTTCGCTCCGGCTTGAAGTCCACCTTGCCGGCGTCGAAGACCAGCGTGTAGCCGGCGTCGAGCCGGGCCGTGCGCACGGCCTTGCCGATCTCTGCAAAGGTCAGCTTCGGCGCATAGTTGATGCCGAGTGCATCGGCTTGGCCTTTGTCGTCGGTGTCGAGCAGGACGAACCAGACCGTTTCGCCCGACCTCATGCGTCCTTGATGCAGGGGGACCGTGACTGTTCCCGCCGCGAGATCGACCGAGCCGCTGGCGAGCAGGCTCGCCGGGCCGCGCTGTCCACCTTCGGCGCGCGCCTCAGGCTCGGTCGCGACGAGAGGGATGTCGGCGGCGATGGCCGCCGGCGAGCGGCGACTGCCCAGCGGCTCCGCTGCGTGGCCGGCTGTGGCGAGCGCGGTGGCGAGAGTGCCGCCGAGGACGATGCGGCAGGCGAGATTTCGATGCATGTCATGTTTCCGGCGTGGACGTTGAACCGTGGCGTCGCGACCGGGAGCAGCATGGCGGAGTGTTTGAGGGTGCGGCCGGGCGTGACCGCTCGGAGCCTGATCGGCACGGACCCGGCCGTCCAATGCCGGACGGGTATCGAGCGGATGCCGGTAGTGCATGCGGGCATCCGGTCCACAGGAGGCCAGACTCAAGGCTCGGGGCGGGAGTTGCGCCCGTCCGAGAAACCCCTGCGATAGCCGTAGATGGCGGCTCCGGCGGTTCCGAAGGCGGTGAAGAGGGCGAGCAGGCTCGCACTCCCGAGACCCACCGGACAGGCCGTGCCCGACGCGCTGCCGACGACGGCAGCCGCGAGCAGATGGCCGGCGATCTCGGCGGCAGGGATCATGTCGTATGGCAATCGCGCCTCCCCAGGGCTGACGTTCGACGGCGGACCATCCGCATTCCACCCCCGCAGATTAACGCTGCCGCCCCCGCATCGCGGTGATCGTGAGCACACCGCCTTGCGATCGCCTGTCGCGGCGAGGCGCGTCCGCTGCGGCGACGGAAACCTTCTCGCGGTCAGGCGGCTTTGCCGGAAACGCCACGTCGGCTAGAACGCGCGGCGGAACACACGATGAATCGGGAGCGAGCCCTATGACCGCCATTGCCAAAATCGTCGGACGCGAGATCCTCGATTCCCGCGGCAACCCGACCGTCGAGGTCGATGTCGTGCTCGACAGCGGCGCCATGGGCCGTGCCGGCGTCCCGTCCGGTGCCTCGACGGGCGCCCACGAGGCGGTTGAGCTACGCGACGGCGATGCCAAGCGCTATCTCGGCAAGGGCGTGACCAAGGCCGTCGCCGCGGTCAACGGGGTGATCGCCAAGGCACTCGTCGGCATGAGCGCCGAGGACCAGCGTGCCATCGATGCCGCCATGCTGAAGCTCGACGGCACGAGGAACAAGTCGAAGCTCGGCGCCAATGCCATCCTCGGCGTCTCGCTCGCCACGGCCAAGGCAGCCGCCGCGGCGCGTGGCCTTCCGCTCTATCGCTACGTCGGCGGCACCCAAGCGCACGTGCTGCCGGTGCCGATGATGAACATCGTCAACGGCGGCGCGCACGCCGACAACCCGATCGACATCCAGGAGTTCATGATCATGCCGGTCGGCGCCGCGACATGTCGCGACGCGATCCGCATGGGCTCCGAAATCTTCAACACGTTGAAGAAGAACCTCGCCGCGGCCGGCCACGCCACCAATGTCGGCGACGAGGGCGGCTTCGCGCCCAATCTCAAATCGGCCGACGAGGCGCTCGGCTTCATCATGACGTCGATCGAGAAGGCCGGCTACAAGCCCGGCGACGACGTGATGCTGGCGCTCGACTGCGCGGCGACCGAGTTCTTCAAGGACGGCAAATACCACTTGGAGGGCGAGGGCCGCACGCTCAGCTCGGAGCACATGGCCCGCTACCTCGAGGATATCGTCAAGCGCTATCCGGTGGTCTCCATCGAGGACGGCATGTCCGAGGACGACTGGGAGGGCTGGAGGACGCTCACCGAGTTCGTCGGCAAGCGCTGCCAGCTCGTCGGCGACGACTTGTTCGTCACCAATACCGAGCGGCTCGCCCGCGGCATCGCCGAGGGCGTCGCCAACTCGATCCTGGTCAAGGTGAACCAGATCGGCTCGCTCACCGAGACGCTCGCGGCTGTCGAGATGGCCCAGCGCGCCGGCTACACGGCCGTCATGTCGCACCGCTCGGGCGAGACCGAGGATTCCACCATCGCCGACCTCGCGGTCGCCACCAACTGCGGCCAGATCAAGACCGGCTCCCTGTCGCGGTCTGACCGCCTCGCCAAGTACAACCAGCTCATCCGCATCGAGGAGGAGCTCGGCGCAGCCGGCACCTACGCCGGCCGGGGCGCGCTCAAGGGCCTCGCGGGGAAGGCCCGGGCCTGAGCGCGCTCCAGGCGCAATTGAGCCGCGCATTTACGGCACCTTTACCGACCGCTGGTAGTTTCACGCATGTCGCCCCTGTGAACCGTAGCGACATCCCGTTCCGCTTTGCGTAACTCCCGGTCTGGCCAGATGTCGGTGCGGCAGCTTTCCCCAGTGTTGCTTGTTTGCTGCTGCCTGACGGCCTACTTCGGGTTTCACGCCATCCACGGCAAGCACGGTCTCGAAGCCCGCTCAGGTCTGCGCTCGCGAGCTGTTGCACTCGCGAGCGACCTGCAACGGCTCGAGGCTGTGCGCGCCGCATTGCAGCGTGAGGTCACGCTCCTTTCGGATACCGGGCCCGATCTCGCTTTCATCGAGGAGCTGGCACGGGATCTGCTCTCCTTTGCCCGTCCCGGGGATCGCATCCTGATCGAGCCTCGCCCCGTCGGCAGGCTGGGCAATCACGCTGCCGCGGCAGCGGCCGAGCGCACTCTGCCACGTCCCCCCATGCACTAGCCCGTGAGCGGCCTGTCGTGTAGGATTCCCGGACGGCATTCACGCCCGTTTCGGCGACCCTTCACGCGAGGAGGCACCATGGCGCTCGGCACACAGGCCCCGTCGGCATTGCAGGCATCGGGCCCGTTCCCAACGCCGCCCGCTTTCACGCGCGCCGAGGAGCTCGCCGCCTATCGCGAGATGCTGCTGATCCGCCGCTTCGAGGAGCGCGCCGGGCAGCTCTACGGCATGGGCTTCATCGGCGGCTTCTGCCACCTCTACATCGGCCAGGAGGCCGTCGTCGTGGGCCTGCAGATGGCGGCGAAGCCCGGCGATCAGGTCATCACCACCTATCGCGACCACGGACACATGCTGGCCACGGGCATGGACCCGAAGGGCGTCATGGCCGAGCTGACCGGCCGCCAGGGTGGATATTCCCGGGGCAAGGGCGGCTCCATGCACATGTTCTCGAAGGAGAAGCATTTCTACGGCGGCCACGGCATCGTCGGTGCCTCGGTGCCGCTCGGCGCGGGCCTCGCCTTTGCCAATGTCTATCGCGGCAACGACAACGTGTGCTGGTGCTACTTCGGCGACGGCGCCGCCAACCAGGGCCAGGTCTACGAGACCTTCAACATGGCCAAGCTCTGGCATCTGCCGGTGATCTTCGTCATCGAGAACAACCGCTATGCCATGGGCACATCCATCGACCGGGCGGCGGCGACGACGAATTTCTCGCACCGCGGCCTCTCGTTCGACATCCCTGGCGAGCAGGTCGACGGCATGGACGTGCGCGCCTGCCGGGCCGCCGGCGAGAAGGTCGCCGCCCACGCGCGAGCAGGTAAGGGGCCCTACATCCTGGAGATGCTGACCTACCGCTATCGCGGCCATTCCATGTCGGACCCGGCCAAGTACCGCACCCGCGAGGAGGTCGACAAGGTCCGCGAGCAGCAGGACCCGATCGAGCGCGTTCGCAAGCGGCTCCTCGACGGCAACATCGTCGGCGAGGACGAGCTCAAGGCCATCGATGCGGAGATCCGCAAGGTCGTGACGGAGGCCGCCGAGTTCGCCCAGAACGACCCCGAGCCCGATCCGAAGGAGCTTTGGACGGACGTGTTGGTGGAGGCATGAGGGAGATGAAGCAGCCGAGCGCTGCGGTTCCCGCTGTCCACAAGCGATCGATGCACAACAGAGAGGAGCTCGCTCGGAGCCGGGAATGTGGGTGCTTCTATTGTGGCAGAGTCTTCGCGCCGTCGATGGTGAGCGAGTGGGTCGACAACGATGATACGGCGCTTTGTCCGGGGTGTGGGATCGACAGTGTGCTCGGTGACAAGTCAGGCTTTCCGATAGCCGTGGAGTTCCTGAATTCGATGCGCGACCACTGGTTCAGCGAAGAGTGCTGAGCGATGACCGTCCTCGCGAAAAAGCCCGCCACCTACGCCGACATCGAGGCGGCAGCTCCGCACGTCATCGCCGAGATCATCGATGGCCAGGTGGTCACGCGCCGCTTCTTCGGTCCGCGCGACGGCATGGCGTTGACGCGTCTCCATCACACCCTGGCAGGGCCCGGATTGCGCGAAATGCGGCCGGCCGCGGCGTGGGTGATGTTGCGTCCCGAGGTGCATGTCGGTGACCACGTGCTGGTGCCGGAGCTGGGCATGTGGCGTCGCTCCGATGTCTGGGATTTCGAGGACTGGCGCGACTTCAAGGTCCGGCCGCAGTGGGTTCTGGAGTGGGTCACGCACAGCACCAACCTCGACCAGCACGTCGCACGTTGCCGATACTATGCCGAGGCTGGCATCCCGGCCCTCTGGCGAGTAGATAGCGTCGCATCGACGCTGCAGACATTCACGCTGGCGGCCGACAGTCAGTGGCAGCTTCAGAAGAGTTTCGGTGCCGACGCCCGTGTCGCTGCCGATCCGTTCCCGAACGTCGAGATCGACCTTGCAGCGCTCTGGGAGTTGCCTTGGCCTGCGGTCACCTCTCCCTCCGAGCCCGCAACCTGACGGACCCGAGCCCGCCATGCCCATCCAGATCCTGATGCCTGCGCTCTCGCCGACCATGGAGGAGGGCAAGCTCGCCAAGTGGCTCGTCGATGTGGGCTCCCACATCAAGCCGGGCGACGTGATTGCCGAGATCGAGACCGACAAGGCGACGATGGAGGTGGAATCGGTCGACGAGGGCGTGGTCGAGCAATTGTTGGTCGAGGCCGGCACGGAGAAGGTCGCCGTGAACACGCCGATCGCCATCGTCCGGCAGGACGGCGAGGCGAAAGGCACAGCCACGCCCGCCAAGCCGAACGGCAATGCTCAGGGGGCGCCCGCCAGCGTTGCTCCTGCAGCGACGCCACAACCGGCTGCCACGCCAGCCCCGGCAAGCAAGGCCCCAGCCGCCGAGGCCGCTTACGCCGGCGAGACGGTGACCCTGACCATGCGCGAGGCCCTGCGCGATGCCATGGCCGAGGAGATGCGCCGGGATCGCGACGTGTTCCTGATGGGCGAGGAGGTCGCGCAGTACCAGGGTGCCTACAAGGTGAGCCAGGGGCTGCTCGAGGAGTTCGGACCGAAGCGGGTCATCGACACACCCATCACCGAGCAGGGCTTTGCCGGCATCGGTGTCGGCGCCGCGATGGCGGGCCTCAAGCCCATCGTCGAGTTCATGACCTGGAACTTCGCCATGCAGGCGATCGACCAGATCATCAACTCGGCTGCGAAGACGCTCTACATGTCGGGTGGCCAGATGGGCAGCCCCATCGTCTTCCGCGGGCCGAACGGTGCCGCAGCCCGTGTCGCCGCCCAGCACAGCCAGTGCTTCTCGGCATGGTACGCGCACATCCCGGGCCTGAAGGTGGTGTGCCCGTCCAATCCAGCCGACGCCAAAGGACTGCTGAAGTCGGCCATCCGCGATCCGAACCCGGTGCTCTGCCTCGAGAACGAGCTTTTGTACGGCACCTCCGGTCCCGTGCCGAAGGGGGATGACTGGCTGGTGCCGATCGGCAAGGCCCGCATCGCACGGGAAGGTCGCCACTGCACCGTCGTGTCGTTCGCGCGCGGCATGACCTATGCGCTCGCCGCCGCCGAGACGCTGGCGAAAGACGGGATCGAGTGCGAGGTCATCGACTTGCGCTCGCTCCGCCCGCTCGACATGGAGACGATCCTCGCCTCGGTACGCAAGACAAACCGTATCGTGACCGTCGAGGAGGCGTGGCCGGTGTGCTCGGTAGGCTCCGAGATCTGCGCCCAGGTGGCGATCCAGGCCTTCGACCACCTCGATGCGCCGCCGGCCAAGGTCAACGGCGCCGATGTGCCGATGCCCTATGCCGCCAACCTGGAGAAGCTGGCGCTGCCCTCGGCCGAGCAGGTGGTCGCGGCCGTGAAGAGCGTCTGCTACGCGTGACGTGCCGGAGCGGGGCCGGACATCACGCAGGGCAAACCACGACGGGGATGGCAGCGTGTCCGAATCCGAGCACATCCAGGCGATGTTCGGCGTGATGGGCACGGTGCTGACCGTGTTCTCGCTGTTCTTTTCGCTGGTTTCGGGCTACCTCGCCGCGCTCTACCTGTTTCTTTCGGGCGCTCCCCTCGTTCTGCGCTCCCTGGCATTCGCGCTTCTTTCGATCGGCCTCGTGTTCCTGGGCGGGGTGACCGTGACCGTCCAGAATATCCAGAATGGTCTTTTTTCGTCCTGGGCCAAGCTGCAGGCGCCGATGATGCCCCTCAGCCAGCTGCGTAACCCGGTTACCGTGGCCGCCCTCTCCGACTACGGGCTCTCGATGCAGGAGGTCGGCGTCGGCATCGGCTGGGCGGTTGCCGTTTGCGTCTACGTGGCGCTCGCCTATCTTACCTTCGTCTACAAGTGGCATTCCGGCCCTGGGACAGGCGAGCGGCGGCATGGCTGAGACGGCGACCATCGAGACGAAGCGGCGCGCGACCTACGCCGATCTCGAGGCCGTGCCCGAGCATCTGGTGGCGGAGATCTTGCGCGGGCGCCTCGTCACGCATCCGCGGCCCAGCAACCGCCATTCGCGGGTGCATTTCCGGCTGGGAGCCGTGCTCAACAGGCCTTTCGACGAAGGCATCGAGGGGCCCGGCGGCTGGTATTTCCTGACCGAGCCCGAGTTGCATCTCGGCGAGGAGATCTGCGTTCCCGAGCTGGCGGGCTGGCGGCTCGAGAGCATTCCGCCTCCACCGGTGGCCGATCCGTTCGCGGGCGCGACAGTCGAGCTGGCTCCGGATTGGGTCTGCGAGGTGCTGTCGCCCGCGACCGAGCGCTACGACCGGCGCGAGAAGCGCGAGATCTATGCAGAGGCCGGCATCGGGCACCTCTGGCTCGTCGATCCGCGCATCGAGGTGATCGAGGCGTTCTCGCTCGTGGATCGTGACTGGCGGCTCGTCGGCACGTACTCGGGGGATCAGACCGCCCAGATCCCGCCCTTCGAGGCAGTCGCGTGCGCGCTGGGCCGAATCTGGCCGCCGGATCGTCCGACCGCCGCGCCGCCTGGGGAGCCATAGCCATGCGTCGGCCGATGAGACGCCGCACCTCCGTGAAGGTCTCCGCCGACGGCGGCATCGTGGAGCTGCGCGCGAACGACAAGGTGCTGGGCGAGATCGTCCGCCTCGAAAGCCAGTCCGGCCAGGCCATGGCAGGCGCTTTCTCGCATCGCCCGGCCTACGCGGATTATGCGCCCTTGTTCCTGCAACTCGCTCGTGCGCTCGAGGCCGGCGATACGGCCGCCGCCGACGCTTTGCACGCAAGGCTCGAGACGCAGGGCGTCGAGGTCTGGCACACCAGTCACGACATGCGCATCGACCGGCCTTGCTCCGTCGTCGTCGGCGACGGGCGGGTGCGCTTTGCGGCGAACGATGCCTTCGTGATGATGCGCACGGGCGGGCTTTGATGTCCGCCCCGCCCGGGGCTCGCGCCGTCGCATCGTCCGCCATCTGGGGCGAGACCGCATTCGCGCGCTGGTGTATCTTTTGCGCTGATCCCACCGTTCCCGCCTGGGCCTCGGCCCGGCTGCCACGAGGCGAGGTTTGCTTCCGATGCCCACCCAGATCCTGATGCCCGCGCTGTCGCCCACGATGGAGGAGGGCAAGCTCGCCAAATGGCTGATCAAGCCCGGCCAGAAGGTGCGCGCCGGGGACATCATCGCCGAGATCGAGACGGACAAGGCCACGATGGAGGTCGAGGCCGTCGACGAGGGCACCGTGGGCGAGATCTTGATCGCGGAGGGCACCGAGAAGGTGCCCGTCAACACGCCGATCGCCGTGCTGCTCGGCGAGGGCGAGCCCGCGGGTGCCGCCAAGGCGCCGGCTGCGCCGCCGAAGGGCCCGGAGCCCGCACCGGCACCCGCCACACAGGCTCGGAAGCAGGCGGCACCTTCACCGCAGCCTGCGGCTGCCGCCGTTGCGTCTGCGAATGCCCCGCAGGCCAAAGCCGGCAACGGCCACGATCAAGGTGGACGGGTCCTCGCGTCGCCGCTCGCACGTCGGCTCGCCACCGAGAAAGGTATAGACCTCGCAAGGCTGGATGGCTCAGGCCCGCACGGCCGCATCGTGCAGCGGGATATCGAGCAGGCGGTGCGGACCGGTGCCGCGAGCCCGCCATCGTCACGAGGCGGGCTGGTCACCACCGGTTCCGCGGGGTCGAGGGCACCGGCATCGCAGGCGTCCGCCGCGCTGGCCCCGGCGGCGATGCCGGACGACAAGGTGCTCGCACTCTACGAGAAGGGCAGCTACGAGACCGTGCCGCACGACGGCATGCGCCGGGTCATCGCTCAGCGGCTCACGCAGTCGAAGCAGACGGTTCCTCACTTCTACATGACCGTCGATTGCGTCCTCGACACCCTGCTTGCCGCGCGCGAGCGGATCAACGCCGCTGCTCCGAAGGACGGTCCGCGCGCGTACAAGCTGTCGGTCAACGACTTCGTCATCAAGGCATTGGCGCTGGCGCTGCAGCAGGTGCCGGCGGCCAATGCGACGTGGACCGAGGCGGGCATGCTGCGCCACCGCCATTCGGATGTCGGCGTGGCGGTCGCGGTCGAAGGCGGTCTGTTCACGCCCATCATCAAGCATGCCGAGCTGAAGACGCTCGGCGAAATCTCCAACGAGATGAAGGACCTCGCGGCCCGTGCGCGTAATCGCCGGCTGGCGCCGCACGAGTACCAGGGCGGCACCACGTCGATCTCCAACCTCGGCATGTACGGCATCAAGTCGTTCGATGCGGTGATCAACCCGCCGCACGCGACCATCCTGGCGGTCGGGGCGGGCGAGAAGCGCCCCGTGGTCGTCGGCAGCGAGGTGCGTGTCGCGACGATGATGAGCTGCACGCTGTCGTGCGATCACCGCGTGGTCGATGGCGCCGTCGGGGCCGAGCTGCTGAATGCCTTCAGGGCCTATATCGAGGACCCTGTCCGGATGCTGGTCTAGCATTGCGGTTCCGAAGGCGGGGCACGCTCGGGGTTCCGTCAGACGCAGGTGCAGGCGGCAGCAAGACAGCGCCGCCAAAGTCCGGACGTACAACTCGTTGCGATTCTGTGGCGTTTTCGACACGCGGCGCGTGATTTCCTTCCGAGCACGTGGCGCGGCGCATCGAGCTGGGGCTAAGTCCCGGCGGTCACTTGTCGGCGGGGCGGGCCGCGCCTACCAACACCTCCGATTTGCGTATCGCGTAGCGAATCGAGGGCTGTCGTCATCGGAAGGGGACCTCGCATGAAGCGGGCGATCACGGTTACACTCACCATCGGCGTGGCGCTGGCGCTCGGAGCCTGCGCGAGCGACTCGCTGCTCGGGACCAGCGGCGGCCAGTCGACCGCGGCCATCGGCAAGCCGGACAAGCCGGCCGTCGATCCGGCCTGCGCGGGACTTGCGTCGCGGATCGAGACGCTTCGCAAGGACGGGGTGGTCGAGCGCGTCGAGGCAGCGGCCAAGGGCAAAGGCGGCACCGTCAGCGTGAAGCGCGCGTCGTTGAGCCAGATCGCCGAGCTCGAGAAGGCGAACGCCGAGTTCCAGGCCAAGTGCTCCACGCTGCCGCGCACAGCGGCGCTGGTTGCGCCGGTGCAGCCTGCCGCGCCACCCGCGGCGGTCGGCGCCAAGGCGGCGGCTCCCGTGAAGGCGAAGGCTGCCGCGGCCAAGGCCGAAGCTGCCAAGGCCGCGGCCGAGGCGCCCGCCAAGCAGTAAGGGAAGGTTCCCTCGCGTGGACCTTCCAAAGCGCTGGCCGCAAGCGGCTGGACGACGGCAGGGACATCGCGCGTGGCCAATGGGCCTCATGCGCGGGAATTCATGCCACGGCTGCGCCTGCGACGTCGCCGAAGCACGCTCGCCGGGTTGATCGCCCGGCACCGGTGTGGTCTCTAGCCAACCGGAAAACCCTCGATTCGGAGAGATGATCGTGGAGATTTGGCTGCGGTCCCTTCTTGCTGGCGGTGCTGTCGCGTCGATCGCGCTCCTCGGCGGCTGTGCGGCAGAAGGCAAGGCGGGCGGTGACCCCGGCCCCAGGCCGATGCCGCCGGGAATGTCGTGCCAATCGGTCCGGCAGGAGCTCAATGCGCTCGATTCGAAGGGGGCGCCGGCGAAGGTCGAGGCCGTCTCGGCGGGTCGCAAGGTGTCCGAGTCGGATCGCGCCGTGGCGACGCGCTACAATCAACTGCTCAACTATTACCTCGGCGGGCGCTGCCACGTTTGAGCGTGTTGCCGGCCTGAGAGGCAGACGGACATCTGAACGGCTCCGGTCTTGCGATCGGGGCCGTTTCCTTTAGGAACGGGAGCAGCAACCTCAGACAACCGAGCGAGAGCCGCTATGAGCGAGACCGCCTTCGACGTCATCGTGATCGGTGCCGGACCCGGCGGCTATGTGACGGCCATCCGCGCCGCACAGCTCGGTTTCAAGACGGCGATCGTCGAGCGCGAGCATCTGGGCGGCATCTGCCTCAACTGGGGCTGCATCCCGACCAAGGCGCTGCTCCGCTCGGCCGAGGCCTACCACATGGCGACCCACGCCAAGGACTACGGCCTCGTGCTCGAGGGCACCGTGCGACCCGACACGGGGCAGATCGTCAAGCGCTCGCGCGGTGTGTCGGCGCAGCTCAATGGCGGCGTCGGCTTTCTCCTGCGCAAGAACAAGGTGCAGGTGATCTGGGGCGAGGCCGTGATCGACAAGCCGGGCGCGCTGCACGTGCGTGCCACCACCAAGGCGCCGATGCTGCCCCAGGTGCCGCCGCCCAAGGGCACGCTCGGGGCAGGCAGCTACACGGCGAAGCACATCATCGTGGCGACCGGCGCGCGCCCGCGCGTGCTCCCTGGCCTCGAGCCGGATGGCCGGCAGGTGTGGACCTACTTCGAGGCGATGGTGCCGGACCGCATCCCGCGCTCGCTGCTGGTGGTCGGCTCGGGCGCCATCGGCATCGAGTTCGCATCCTTCTACCGGACGCTCGGCGCCGAGGTGACGGTGGTCGAGGTGCTGCCGCAGATCCTGCCCGTCGAGGATGCCGAGATTGCCGGTCTCGCGCGCAAGCGCTTCGAGAAGCAGGGCATGAGGATCATGAGCGGGGCCAAGGTCACCGGCCTCGAGAAGCGCTCGGACGGCGTGCTGGCCACGGTCGTCGACGACAAGGGCCAGCAGTCGCGCATCGAGGTCGAGAAGGTGATCGAGGCCGTGGGCGTGGTCGGCAACGTCGAGGGGCTCGGGCTGGAGAAGCTGGGCGTGAGGATGGAGCGCGGCACGGTCGTCACCGACGGGCTGGGCCGCACCAGCGTTCCCGGCATCTACGCCATCGGCGACGTCGCCGGACCGCCCATGCTGGCGCACAAGGCCGAGCATGAGGGCGTGGTGTGCATCGAGGCCATCAAGGGCCTGCCGGTGCACGCGCTCGACACGTCGAAAATCCCGGGCTGCACCTACTGCCACCCGCAGATCGCGAGCGTCGGCCTCACCGAGGCGCGGGCGAAAGAGCAGGGCCGCGATGTGCGCATCGGCCGCTTTCCCTTCCAGGGCAACGGCAAGGCCATCGCGCTCGGTGAGCCGGAGGGCCTAGTCAAGACCATCTTCGACCGCAAGACCGGCCAGCTCCTCGGCGCGCACATGATCGGCGCCGAGGTGACCGAGCTCATCCAGGGCTTCGTCGTCGCCATGAACCTCGAGACGACGGAGGAGGAGCTTATGCACGCTGTCTTCCCGCACCCGACGCTGTCCGAGATGATGCACGAGAGCGTCCTCGATGCGTACGGCCGCGTGATCCATATGTAGGTGGAGGGGCCCCGGTTCTGGCCGGGGTTGGTCGCCTCGTGCGGCCGCGGCTGGCGAAATGAGCACGAATCGTGGACGAGTGCGTCCATGATCCCGTGCCGCCGGAGGCCGCCACCGTGAAGCACCTCTCGAGCCTCAACGCGGAGCAGCGCCGGGCCGTCGAGCACGGCATCGCGCCGGGCGACACCTCGCGGGCGGGGCCGCTGCTGGTCATCGCGGGCGCGGGCACCGGCAAGACCACCACGCTTGCCAGCCGCGTGGCGCATCTCGTCGTCAACGGCGCCGATCCCGACCGCATCCTGCTGCTGACGTTCTCGCGGCGCGCGGCCGTCGAGATGGCGAGGCGCGCGGAGCGCATCGTGACGGAGGCGCTGGGCGCGGGCCATCGTGCGTCTCGAGCCCTCCGTTGGGCGGGAACGTTCCATGGCATCGGCGCGCGCCTGCTGCGCCGCCTCGCGCCCGATATCGGCCTCTCTCCGGATTTCACGATCCACGACCGCGAGGATGCGGCCGACCTGATGAACCTCGTCCGCCACGACCTCGGGCTCTCGGACAAGTCGACGCGGTTTCCGCTCAAGGGCACCTGCCTCGGCATCTACTCGCATGCGGTGAGCTCCGGGCAGCCGCTCGCCGACGTGCTGGCGCGGCACTACCCGTGGTGCCGGGCTTTCGAGGAGGACCTGCGCCGGCTCTTCGACGGCTACGTCGCGGCGAAGCAGACGCAGGGCGTGCTCGACTACGACGACCTGCTGCTCTACTGGGCCGAGGCGATGCGGGTCGATGCGGTGGCGGCCGAGCTGCGCGCGCTCTTCGATCACGTGCTCGTCGACGAGTACCAGGACACCAATCCGCTGCAGGCCTCGATCCTGCTCGGGCTGAAACCCGATGGCACCGGCCTCACCGCCGTCGGCGACGACGCGCAGTCGATCTACTCGTTCCGGGCGACGACGGTGCGCAACATCCTGGAGCTGCCGGAGCGCTTCTCGCCGCCCGCGACCGTGATCACGCTCGAGCGCAACTACCGCTCGACCGCGCCCATCCTCGCCGCCTCGAACGCCGTGATCGGGCTCGCGAAGGAGCGCTTCAGCAAGGAGCTGTGGACCGACAAGGCCTCGTCGCAGAAGCCTCGCCTCGTCACGGTAGCGAGCGACATCGCGCAGGTGGAGGCGGTGGCGACGCGCATTCTCGCCAGTCGTGAGGCCGGCGTGGCGCTCAAGCAGCAGGCGGTGCTGTTCCGCACGTCGCATCATTCGAGCCTGCTCGAGATCGAGCTCACGCGCCGCAACATCCCATTCGTGAAATTCGGCGGCTTGCGCTTCCTCGAGGCGGCGCACGTGAAGGACCTGCTGGCGGTGCTGCGCTGGGCCGAGAACCCGCGCGACCGCGTCACCGGCTTCCGCGTGCTCCAGATGCTGCCGGGCATCGGGCCGCAGACGGCCGCCAAGGCCTTCGACCGCGTCGCGACGAGCGGCGCTCCGTTCGCGCCGCTGACGCTGTACCGGCCCCCCGCCGCCGCGCTTGAGGCCTGGGGGGCGTTCGTCGCGCTGCTCGAGGCGCTCAACGCGCGATCCTGCGCCTGGCCCGAGGCCATTGAGCTGGCGGCGCAGTGGTACGGACCGCATCTCGAGGCGCGCTATCCCGACGCCGCCGTCCGCGCGGGCGACATCGAGCAGCTGCTGCGCATCGCTGCCCAGTATCCGAGCCGCGAGCGGTTTCTCACCGAGCTAACGCTCGACCCGCCGGAGGCGACGAGCGACGAGGCGGGACCGCCGCTGCTCGACGAGGACTATCTCATCCTCTCCACCATTCACTCGGCGAAAGGGCAGGAGTGGACTGCCGTGCACGTGCTGAATGTCGTCGACGGCTGCATTCCGTCCGACATGGCGACGGGCAGCGCCGAGGAGATCGAGGAGGAGCGGCGTCTGCTCTACGTGGCCATGACACGGGCGAAGCAGGATCTCTGCCTCTACGTGCCGCAGCGCTTCTACGTGCACCAGCAGGCGCGCGGCGGCGACCGCCACGTGCTGGCGCAGCGTACCCGCTTCATTCCCTCCGCCATCGCGGGAGCCTTCGAGGCCACGTCCTGGCCGCCGCGCGCCCGCCCGGGCGACGCCCCAGCCCCATCCGTCCGGCCCGCCGTCGACCTCAAGGCACGCCTCGCGGGAGCTTGGAAGGCAAGGGCGTAGCGGGCTGAGAGGCCGAGCAGTACGCGGCCGCGCGGTGAATCGACGATATGGGCTAGATGCGTCGACTCGAGACCGAACGGCCTGCTGCTTGCGGTTCGACCGCTGCTGATGAGGATAGCCGACAGTCCGAGGCAGGCAGGGACGGTCGAGGTTGATCCCGAGCCGAACAGGGCGTGTGCGGATCGTGTGCTGTCGAGGCACGTCCGGTTATCGATGGAGCGACCGGGACGATAATGGAGTCAGTGCACCATATTCAGCCAACTATCACGGGTGCGCAGTTATGTGCGCCCCGATGACGGGGAGAAGTTCTTCAATCCTGAACGCCTTTACGCAATAACCCAAGTGAATCATCACGTTTGTCTGAGCAACGAAAGTTGTTGGCACCGGCACCGGAATTATATTTCCCTGCGCCGTCATCATTGGCCCCGAGTGAAGTACACCGATCAAATGCATTTGCGGCTGGGTCATAAAACTAATGTTGCCTTGGTCATCCGGCAAGATGTGTTCAAAAAGTGCAAATACTGGCGAGCCCGACGATCCGCCGAAGGCTGCGATGTCTACAACAAAATTGGTTTGGCCAAGATAATCTGCCTTGTAGTGTGTCGCGAGTGTTCCCCGTCGAACAACTGGAAGATTATTCGCCTCATCCATGATGCCGTTTGGAAATCCGACCATGAGGACGCTTGTTGCAGCATGAAGGATTGTCTGCACGTTGGGCGGGGCAAAGTTACCCTTTCCAAGCAGAAGTGCATGAGGCTTCTTGCCGTTGCCCGTCAAACTCTCAAGAAGGGGATTGAGTGGCATCGCCGCAAGATCAACGTTAGCGTCCGGGTGTTCGAAGATGGGCAATTGGCCCTGCGCAACACGAATCTTCATTGAAGGTCCGAATACCCGGGCGCCCTGGTTATCCACAGACGCGAAATCAAACTCAATCCAAGTCTTGCCGCACAAGACGTGCTTGTTTGAAACAATAAGCGGGACATCCTTAGTTTCGTGCTTCACTCCGTAAAAAAAACCTGTGCCGCTGTGAATGATAGCCGTATTGCTCGGGTCTCCGGCACGAATGCGAATTACAGTATAGGGCAATGCCGCAAGTCCAGAGTTCGGGTCCATGCCAGCCATCTGTTCTCTCGCATCATGATCGAACGCGCGACCACTCGGAACTTCTCGGAGGCACTACATCGATAGTGGGCCCTGCCTCAACCGTCTCGGTCGGATTCTGACGGTCGCCTATATTATCTGGGAGCTGCCGTTCGGCAACGCTCCAATCACATTGACGAGGCACGGCAGGTATTGGCCCATCGCCTCCGTGCCTCTCTTTGACGCGAAAATCGTAAGCGGACCAGGGGAGACCGCGCAAGTGCCGCCTTCGTCACGGTCGAGATGATCTAAGAAGAGCTGAACTGGGGTCCACGCTCGCTCGTCAAGTCGGCCCCAACACCCCACTCACCCCACCGCCGCGAAGCCATCGAGGAAGGCGCGGAAGTTGGTGCCGAGGGTGTCGGAGAGATAGCCGCCCTCCTGCACCAGTAGGGTGGGCAGGCCGAGGCGGCCGATCGCCTGGCCGGCGGTGCGGAATCCGGCGGCCGTGACCTTGGCGCCGCCGAACGGATCGTCGAAGGAGGCGTCGAGGCCGAGCGCCACGAGCAGGGCACCGGGCGCGAAATCGCGCACCGCGCCGAGCGTTCCGGCGACGGCGCTCGTCCACGTGGCATCGTCGGCGCCGAGGGGGACCGGCACGTTGATGTTGAAACCCTCGCCGTCGCCCTCGCCGCGCTCGTGCGCGTGGCCCCAGAAGAACGGATAGAAGCGGTGCGGATCGGCGTGCACCGAGACCGTCAGCACGTCGCGGCGTCGCCAGAACATCGACTGCGTGCCGTTGCCGTGGTGGATGTCGATGTCGACGATGGCGATGCGGGGATGCTGCTGGCGGAGCCGCTCGGCGGCGATGGCCGTGTTGTTGAGGAAGCAATGCCCGCCCGCCATGTCCCGGTAGGCGTGATGGCCGGGCGGCCGGCAGAGGGCGTAGGCCGCTCGCTCGCCGTCGAGGATCAGATCGGCGGCCGTGACCGCGACATCCGTTGCCCCGGCCGCCGCGTCCCAGGTGCCGGGACCGATGCCGCAGGCCATGTCCTGCAGGTGCCAGCCGGCCCGCCCGACGATGGAATCGGGATAGGTGCCGGTCCCGCGCACCGGATGCACGTTGCCGACGACCTCGCGCGAGGCGCCAGGCAGCTGCTGCCAGAGGGCCGAGGCCTGCTCGAGGAAGCGCAGGTAGTCGAGCGAATGCACGGCGAGGCGTGGCCCGTTGCCGTGCTTTTGGGGCTCGACGATGGTGTGCCTCGCACGGTCGAGCGCCGCCAGAAGACGGTCGGCGCGCTCGGGCCTCTCCTCGCCGGCCACGAAGTTGCCACGCAACAGGAAGCGCTCGGGATCGTGCCCGCGGTGAGAGTCGGAGTAGACGACCTTCATGGCCCTTGCCCTGTGTGCAGCGACGGATGATGGCGCGTCAGCGCGAGGCCGCATCGAGCATCTGGCCCACCTCGACATCGATGCCGGGCGGATCGAGGCGAAGGCGGTCGCCGGATCTGAGGCGCGCGCTCACCGGCGCGGCGCGCTGATCGGAGGAACGCTTGAAATGATCGATGTAGCCATCCTTCGGCCACATCACGAGGTAGTGCTCGACGGTCGGAAGCGCGAAATACTCGGCGAGCTTGTCGACCGTATCGCGCTCCTCGCTGTCCGGCGAGACGACCTCGACCAGGATCAACGGATCGTCGATCGACATGGCATCCATGTCGTGCTCGCTGCCGACGGCGACGATGCAATCAGGGCCGCGGCTGGTGGCCGGCCCGGTCTTGATGTGAACGCCGTCGGTGAACAGCGCATTCGACAGTCCAGCCTTTCGCAAAGCCGCCAACAGCACGATGGCCACATCGAGCTTGCCCACATTGTGCCGCAGCCGCTCCGGCGCCATCCGGACGACCTCCCCCTCGACGAGCTCGTAGCGGCCCTCCGGCTGGGTCTCGGTCCAGTCGTAGAACTCGTCGATCGTCATCCGCTGCCGCGTGATCGTGCCCATGACCCAATGATAGCCGCGGCTGCTGCCCTCGTCACGCGCCCGGCTTGACACTGCTGCGTCACGTTGCGAGGAAGCCCCTGGAAATGCAGCAACCACTGTCCGAGGCCACCATGTTCTCTCTCGCCGGCAAGACCGCCCTCGTCACCGGAGCCACGGGCGGCATCGGTGGCGCCATCGCGCGGGCCTTCCATGCGCAAGGGGCGACCGTGGCGCTGTCGGGCCGGCAGGCGGACAAGCTCGAGGCCTTGAAGGCGGAGCTCGGAGAGCGCGCCGTGGTTTGCCCGTGCGATCTCGCGGACAAGGGGCAGGTGGGCAAGCTGATCGACGAGGCGGTCAAGGCCCTGGACGGGCGGCTGGACATCCTGGTCAACAACGCCGGGCTCACCAGGGACAACCTGTTCATGGTGATGAAGGACGAGCAGTGGGACGACGTCATCGCCGTCAACCTCACCTCCACGTTCATGCTGATGCGGGCCGCGACACGCCACATGCTGCGCAACAAGTCCGGCTTCGGGCGCATCGTCAACATCTCGTCGGTGTCGGGTGTACTGGGCAATCCGGGCCAGGGCAACTATGCGGCGTCCAAGGCCGGCATGATCGGCATGACCAAGAGCCTCGCCCGCGAGGTGGCGCCGCGCGGCATCACCGCCAACTGCATCGCGCCGGGCTTCATCAAGACGGCGATGACCGACGTGCTGAACGAGCAGCAGACCAAGACCATCATGGGCGCCATTCCGGCACAGGCCTTCGGAGAGCCTGCCGATGTGGCGGCTGCAGCCGTCTTCCTCGCCTCGCCCGAGGCTCGCTACGTGACCGGCCAGACGATCCACGTCAACGGTGGCATGGTCATGATCTGAGACGGGCTGCCGCAGAAGTGGCTGGTGACGGCTCGGCAACCTGCCTTTTCATCGGTTGGGAAGTATGTTACCGACCCCCGGTTGCCGGGTTGTAAGGCACGCGCCGCGACATGTGGCATGCGTCGGAGAGCCGGTATCGGGGGCAGTCTCGGGAATCGTCACGCGCTCGCAACGAAGGGCAAGGGCCCAAGCGGCTGCGGGGTATGTCAAGGCAAGCCGAGGCGCCGGTCGCCGTGCGGGCGAGGGCGCTGAACAGTCCACCGTAGTCTAGCTTCAGGCCGGTCCCGGTGACCGGCTGGCACAACGAGAACCTCTAGGGGATTACGCAATGAGCGACGTCGCGGACCGGGTGAAGAAGATCGTGGTCGAGCACCTCGGAGTCGAGGCCGACAAGGTGACCGAGAGCGCGAGCTTCATCGAGGACCTGGGCGCCGACAGCCTCGACACGGTCGAGCTCGTGATGGCGTTCGAGGAGGAGTTCGGGTGCGAGATCCCCGACGACGCCGCCGAGCAGATCCAGACCGTCGGAGACGCCGTCAAATTTCTGGAGAAGCAGGCCAAGGCGGCCTGATCGTGTGATCGACGGCCCGGCGCATGGCGCCGGGGCCGCTCCACTCGTTCCGGAATCGTGCGGTCGCCGCGCGCTCGGCAGCCGCAGTTGCTCCCGCATCTCAGGAGGGCGACCATGCGCCGCGTCGTGATCACCGGTCTTGGTCTCGTGACGCCGCTCGGCTCCGGCGTCGAATCCACGTGGTCGTGGCTGCTCGAAGGCGCAAGCGGCGCGCGTCGCATCGCCGAGTTCGAGGTGGGC
>JBFWQN010000008.1:0-30595 GCA_050249405.1 Hyphomicrobiaceae bacterium
CGCGGACGAGGTCCTGGAAGGTGGTGCCGCCGAGCACGCGGCGGATCGAAGATTCGACGATCGGTCCGAGGCGGGAGCGAACCTGGCGCTCGTCGCGCACCGACTGATAGAAGCGGAGCGGATCGACGATGCGATAGCGGGCGAACGCGTCGACCACGATGCGCTTCTGGTCGGAGGCCGTCACCTCCTGCGGCTGAGTGTCGAGGTCCAGGATGCGCTTGTCGAAGTAGTCGACGCTCTCGACGACGGGGATCTTCCAGTGGAGGCCCGGCTCGGTGATCACGCGCTTCGGCTTGCCGAACTCGAGCACCAGCGCCTGCTCGTTCTGGTGAACGATGAAGAGCGCGAAATAGGCACCCGCGGCCGCGACACCGACGATGGCGAAGAGAATTCCAAGGAGAATGCGCATGACTCAGTTGCTCCCGCGAACAGGGGCTTTGGGGCGCTGCAGCTGATCGAGAGGCAGGTATGGCACCACGCCCTGCCCATTCTTCTGGTCGAGGATGATCTTGTCGGTTCCCGCAAGGACCCGCTCCATCGTCTCGAGATAGAGACGCTGCCGGGTGACGTCGGGCGCCTTGCGGTACTCCTCGTACACCTTCTCGAAACGGGCCGCCTGGCCTTGCGCCTCGGCGACCGTCTGCTGCTTGTATCCCTCGGCCCCCTGCAGAATGCGCTCGGCCTCGCCTCGCGCCTCGGGCACGATACGGTTGGCGTAGGCGAATGCCTCGTTGCGCAGGCGCTCCTGGTCGGCGCGCGCTGCCTGAACGTCGCGGAAGGCATCGATCACCTGGGACGGCGGATCGACCTTCTGCAGCTGCACCTGATCGATCTGGATGCCGGCGCCGTAGCTGTCCAACGTCGTCTGCATCAATTTCTGGACGTCGACCTCGGCCTTCTGGCGCGCCTCGGTCAGCAGTGGCGCGATGTTCGCCTGGCCCACGACCTCGCGCATGGCGCTCTCGGCCACCTCCTTCACCGTCACCTCGGGGTTCTGGATGTTGAAGAGGTAGGCGGCAGCGTCCTTGATCCGCCAATAGACGACGAAATCGACGTCGACGATGTTCTCGTCGCCCGTCAACATAAGGCTTTCCTCCGGCACGTCGCGCACGGTGGTCTGGTAGTTGCGCGTGGTCACGCCCGAGCGCATGCCGATCTCGATGATGTTCTGCCGCGTCACCTTGGGCAGGCGCACCTCCTCGATGGGCGGCGGCAGGCGGAAGTGGAGACCCGGGGGCTCCTGCCTGACGAACTGGCCGAAGCGCATGACGACGCCAAGCTCGTCAGGATTGACACGAAACGTGAACAGATAGAACCCGAGCAGAGCGATGATCGGCGCCGCGATCAAAAGCACGAGCGGTCCGGGCAGACCGGAGCCCGGCATGACCTGCTTCAAGCGATCCTGGCTGCGCTTCAGAAGCTCCTCGAGGTCCGGCTGCTGACCGCCGCCGGACGGGCCTTGGCCCCATGGGCCCCCGCCGCCTCCACCTCCGCTGCCGCCGCTTTTCCAGCCGCCGCCACTCTGATTGCTCCAAGGCATTTGTTCACCGCCGATTATTGAGGACCGTGACGGACTTGACGCGCCCGCTAGGATAGCCGGACCGGCTCGGGACGCGGAGCCATTGCCTGCAGCCGTTCGCGGTTGGCACCGCTCGGCTGCTTATAGGGCATGGGCTCTCGGATGCGCAAACCTCGCCGGGTGAACATGGTGATGCCGCGGCCGCGTTCAAGCGATGGCGCGACCGGGCAAACGCGACCAGAGCGGAATTGGAGATTGTTAACCGACGGCGGATACAGTTCCCCTCGACTGCCATACGTGGTCTTCGGCCCGCTCAATTGCCCGTCGCCGCATCCAGTTCCCGGGACGCCCATGACAGAATCCCGCCTTGCGACCATCGTGATCGCAGACGACGACCGGGACGACCGGATGCTGATCGAGGACGCGTTCCGCGAAAACCGGCTTGCCAACCCCCGGGTCTACGTGGAGGACGGCGAGCAGCTGCTGGCACACCTGCGCTCGACCCTGGTGGCGGCTGGCGATCGATCCGTTCCGCCGGCGCTGGTGCTGCTGGATCTCAACATGCCGCGTCTCGATGGGCGCGGCGTGCTCGCGAAGATGAAGGTCGACCCGGACCTGCGCCGCATCCCGGTCGTGGTGCTGACCACCTCGAAGGCCGAGGAGGACATTCTTCGGACGTACGATCTCGGCGTAAACTCGTTCATCACCAAGCCGGTCACCTACGACGCCCTGGTTCAGGTGGTGAAGGTGCTCAAGGACTATTGGATCGAGATCTCGCGGCTGCCGCCCCAGTAGCCGACTGAAAACCGGGCAACACGCCCAGTATCTGGTGTACCCATCCACCGGCAGCGACGGCATGCTTCCGTCACGCGGCGGAGGACATCGCATGGGCAATGGAGGCTGGGCGGTCTGGATCGGCTTGGCACTGTTGCTGTCGGGCGCCGCCTTCCACAAAGAGCAGCACGCAGCACCCGTTGCACGGGCGACGATGACCGAGCCTGCAGGCCTGCCCGGTCTCGTGCCGGCGATTCATGCCCCGGGCGCTCCACACCCTGTCAGCCAGCTGCCGAAAGTGTAGCCGGACTCGATAGCGATAGCGCTCGCAGATGCCCGCCGCCCCCCCCGAGCCGACCTGTCGGCCGTCTCGGAGGATTGGCGGAAGAGAAGCCCGGCTGCAGACCGCCTAGGCGCGACCGACCTCCATCAGCAGCTTCTCCGTGCGGGCCTCGTCGAGGCGGTTGGCGAGGCGGCGTGCCTCGTGCTCGTCACGCAACGTCTTGGCCAGCGTGAAGGCGGACCCGACCAGGAAGACGTTGGCCATCAGCATGTAGCCCTTGACCATCACGTCGACCGGCAGGAACCAGATACCGAGGCCGGCCATGAAGGCGGCGCAGGCGAACTGGGCGTAGGTGAACGTGAGCCAGGCGCCGGTGTTCGACACGTTGGCGGCCTGATGGGACGTGGTCATGGCAATGCTCCTGGATTCGAACGAGGGGGCAACGGTTTCGGGCTTGGCGGCGGCATCGGCGTCGGGGGCGTTCCTTACGAGCCGACGCAGTCGATTGGTTTCCATAGCGGTGCTCACTGCTGCGGCTCAGTCGCTGGAGGCGTCGTCGGGGCTGCCGCGGGATTGCCCCGGCGGATGCGGGCAAGCACGTCACTCGGACTGGTCTTGAGGCGCGGGCCGAAGCCAGCCTCGCTCAGCCGATCATCGAGATCCTTTCCAGAGGCTTCAGCATCGAGCGTCTCGGCAGCGGCGGCCTCGTCCTCGGCGCGGGTGTGGGCCCGACGGATGCGTGACAGCGTCGCCTCGGCCTCGCGAAGGGCGCCCGTGCCGGTTGCCAGTGCGCGCCGGCCGTTGGCGCCGGCCCGGCTCAGCGCCTCTTGCGCGCGCGCCATCTCCAGGCCGCGGCGCAGATCCGCGAGGCGGCGGCGGCCGTCGTCCGAGAGCTGGCGCAGGCGGGTGATATCCTTGTCGAACCGCCCGACGGCCGCGCGGCGCTCGGCCCGCTCGTCCTCGGCCGCAGCGATAGCGGTCGCAGCCTCACCGGCGAGATCCTCGCGGCCGCCGCCGATGGCCGCGGCGCAGCTCCTCTCGAGCTCGCGGATGCGCTCGTCGAGCGCCTCCACGGCTCGGGCCTCAGAGGCGCGATGAGCCATCGCGCAGGCCAGCTCACGCCGCGACAGCTCGAGCGCGACGGCGGCGTCGCGCAGCTGCTGCTCGAGGACGCGAATGGCGTTGGCCTCGAAAACCGCCTCCTCGGCCTCGGTCGCAGCACCGCGCATCAGGGTTCCGAGCAACTTGAACATGGGTCGTCTCCTCTTTCGGCTGCTGTTTCGGATCGCTCGGCGGCGTGGCCCGCTTCGCGCCTTCCGGGCCAGTGGCCCGTGAACTCAGTTCATGCATGCAACATAACCGATGTCGGAACGCCGTTCAAGCTTGAATATGAACTCAGTTCATGTGCATCTGAGTTATGGTGAAGGCTGCGTTGCAGAAGATGGGCGGCGCGTTGCCCATCTCGCCTGCTCAGGCGCGACCGAATCCCCGGATCAGATGAAGGAGCCCGACTTTGGCCGAGCCCACGCCCAGCTATCGAGAGACGTTGCTGCCACGCCTGGTTGCGACCGCCGCGACCATTCTCGAAACGGAAGGCCTGGAGGCCGTGCAAGCTCGCAGGGTGGCGCGCGAGGCCGAATGCTCCGTCGGCACGCTTTACAACGTCTTCGGCGACATCGACGGGCTGGTGATCGCGGTCAACGCGACGACGCTCGCCCGGCTCGGCGAGGTCGTGCGAGCGGGCATGGCGGCGACATCCGGGGCTCCGCTGCGGGACCGGCTCGAGGCGCTCGCCCGGGCGTACATGCGCTTTGCGATCGACAATCAGCGCCGGTGGGAGGCCGTCTTCAAGCACCGGCTGCCAGCGGGCCGCCCAGTGCCGCCATCCTACGTCGAGGACCAGACGCGGCTGCTCGCCGTGCTCGAGGACGCCTTGTCGGCCGTGCTTGCCGAGCCAGAGCGCCGAGCCTTCGTGGCGCGGTCGCTGTTCGGCGCCGTGCACGGCATCGTGGCGCTGTCCTTGGACGAGCGGCTGGGAGGCAGGCTACGCCCGGAGCTCGAGGCCCAGATGGCATTCATCGCCGAGCTCGCTGCGCGCGGGCTGGCGGCAGGTGCTGCAACGGCGCCCCTTACCGAGCCGCGCGACTAGCCGCGGCTCCATTGCAGGCGTCTCAGGCGTCGCCCGTGTCCTTCGGCTCGGGCGCGCTCAGGCTCTGGATGATGACGGCGAGATCGCTCACGAACTGGTCACGATTGCGAGCTGGAAGCGCCTGCAAGATGCGATCGTCGACCTTCCTGACCAGCGGCTCGCAGGCGCTCAGCACGCGCCAGCCCTCCTCGGTGAGCTTCACAGCGTAGGCGCGAGCGTCCTCCTTCGTGCGGCGGCGCTGAAGGAGGCCCTTCTTGAGCATGCGACGAACGATGTCGGCGAGGGTCGAGCGATCGACGCCGGTGCGCTGGACGAGGTCGGTCTGGCTGAGCCCCTCGTTCTGGGACACCGTCAGCAACACCGCGTATTGCCGCGGCGTGAGATCCGATTCGCCGATCTCGCCCTGGAACACGTCGCCAGCGCATTGGCCGGCGCGATGCAGGAGATGAATGGGTGAACGGTCTAGCCGTCCGCCTTCGGACTCACGTTTCATGGGGCCCGCTTTTTTGTTGGACACGGCTGTCATCTGCTCACGGAGATCGATTTGGACCGCAGCCTACTGCTCGGCTGCGAGACGGACTGGAAACAGCTGCTACGCTGCGAAGAAAGTAGCTTCCAGTGCCTCGCATTCAAAGTGCATTCTAACAGTCCGGATAAGATTTCGTTGAGACGACGTGTCAGTGCCGTCACACCGGGCTACCTCACCGATCTGCTGATTTTTCACCCGAGCCCGACACGTCCAACGTGTGCTTCCGAATCAGCCCGAACTGAAGAGCGAAAAAAATCATCGTCAACGGGAGAATCCCAAAAACCTTGAAGCTGGCCCAGGTGGTCTCGCTCATGTTGCGCCAGACCACCTCGTTCAATCCAGCAAGAGCCAGGAAGAACAGCGCCCACCGGATCGTCAGGAGGCGCCAGCCGGTCTCCGTCAGCCGCAGCGCCTCACCCAGCAGCATCTTCAGGAACGGCTTGCCGGCGACCAGCCCGCCCATCAGCACGGCCGCAAAAATGAGGTTGATGATGGTGGGCTTCATCTTGATGAAGCTCGGGTCGTGCAACCAAAGCGTCATGGCCCCGAAGCCCTCGACGAGGAGGGTGGTTGCGAGCAGCGCCGGGGAGATGTGGCCGAGAACGAGACGCGAAACGGCAACCGCGACCACCATCGCGAGCATCAGCGCGCCGGTGGCCCAGTAGATGCCTCCCAGCAGGTAGGCGCCGAAGAAGACCAGGAGCGGGCCGAGATCGATCGCGAGCTTGATCCACTGCTTCTTGTCGAGCGACGCGGGAGGAGCCTTCTCGTCGATGCCACGCATAGGCCTTCTCCCGGTCGGATGCCAATTCGGGTTGCCGGTCAGCCGGCTCCCGGTCTCATGCTTTCTCGGGCAACCGATACCGCTGAAGGCGCCTCACCTGCCAGACGAAATAGAGCGTGGTCAGCGGCATGACGATGAACAGCTTGAAAATCATCCAGATGTCCAAGCCGTCGAGGATCGGCTTGCGCATCAGCCAGACCCAGGTCGAGGGGCAGGGGATCTCGGCCGAGGCGAAGCCCATGCGGACGGCCTCGTTGGCGATCGCCGTCACGAGGAAGAAGTACCCCACGTTGCGGGTCAGCACCCGCCAGCCTTCCTCGGAATAGTGGAACGTCTTGCCGAAAACGAACTCGAAGAAATACTTCCGGCGCCACAGGCCGACGAAAAACACCAGCGCCATCAGCGCATTGAAGATCGTCACCTTGATCTGAACCCACATCGGGTCGCCGGTCGCCAGCGTCATCATCCCGAACGTGACGGTGACGCCACCCGCAATGAACGGCATCACAGGCGGACGCCGCAGCACGATCAGCGAGGCGACCAGCGCCAGCGCCGTCGTCCCGATCAGCGACCAGACGCCCCACACCACGCCAGCCGCAAAATTGACGACGAACATCGTGAACAGCGGACCGATCTCGCTCGCGATGTTCAACGTCTGCTCGGCGTTGAAGGGAAACCAGCTCCGTTTGCGTACCATTGCGCGTTGCTCTGTCTCGGACACCGAACCGTTTGCCATGTGCACCAATCTAGCCCCTAACCGTTAACTCGCAGCGATTGCGCGCGCGAACTCGTCCGGATCGAACGGCTGCAGGTCGTCGACCCCCTCGCCCACGCCGACGGCATGCACGGGAAGACGATGCCTCGCCGCGATCGCCACCAGAATGCCGCCGCGTGCGGTGCCATCCAGCTTCGTCATGACGAGGCCGGTCACCCCGGCCTTCTGGCCGAACACCTCTACCTGGGACAGCGCATTCTGGCCGGTCGTCGCATCGAGCACGAGAAGGACGTCGTGCGGCGCTGTCGGATCGAGCTTGCGAATGACGCGGATCACCTTCTCGAGCTCGGCCATCAGCGCGTCCTTGTTCTGCAGCCGGCCGGCGGTGTCGACCAGTAGCACGTCGCTGCCCGCCTCGCGCGCTGCCTGGAGAGCGTCGAAGGCGAGTCCTGATGCATCGGACCCGACCTTTCGGGAAATGACCGGTGCGCCGGTCCGCTCGCCCCAGATTTTGAGCTGGTCGATCGCCGCGGCGCGGAACGTATCGCCAGCCGCCAGCATCACGGCATGGCCCTCACGGCGGAAACGGGCGGCGAGCTTGCCGATGGTGGTCGTCTTGCCCGTGCCGTTGACACCCACGACGAGAATGACGTGGGGCCGGTGCGAGGCATCGACGACCAATGGCCTTGCGACGGGCGCCAGAACCCGCGAGACCTCGGCCGACAGGATGCTCTTCACCTCCTCGGGCGAGATGCCTTTCTCGAAGCGACCCTTGCCGATGGCCCCGGTGATGGCATTCGCGGTCTCGACTCCGAGATCGGCCTGGATCAGCAGATCCTCGAGGTCCTCGAGCGTCGCGGCGTCGAGGCGCCGCTTGGTGAAAATCGACGTTATGCCATCCGAGAGGCGCGACGAGGTCTTCGCGAGCCCCGTCCGCAGCCGCTGGAACCAGCTGCCTTTCGGTGCGTCCGGCTCCCGGACGGGTACGGGCACGGGCTCGGCGGCCGGCGCCTGGAGAGTCACCTCGGCCTCGAGCGCTTGCGCCGCCGGTGGCTGTGCCGGACGCTCGGCCGTTCCCGGCTCGGGCGCAAGGGGCGGGGGGGGCGCGGGCACAACCTCGGGCACGGCCGCGGGAGCGGCTGGCGCCGACTCGGCCGGGGCCTCGCGGCCGCCGAACAGGCGGCCGAGAAAGCCGCGCTTCTTCTCGCGAGGCTCGCTCACGATGCCACCCTTCCGATCAGGCGCCGTCCGTCGTGCCGCTCCGCAACCGCGTTGGCGATCACGCCTGCCGGGACACCCGCGAGGGCCACCTCGGCGAAGTCGGACGTATGCCCGAATCCCTCCCGCTCAACGAGCACGGAGATTGGCCGGCCGACATGGACGGAAAGATGGCGCTCCAAGGCGATGTCGCCCTTTCTTCGCAGCCGCCGGGCGCGGTCCTTCACGACGTCGCTCGCCAGTTGCGGCATGCGCGCGGCCGGTGTTCCGGGCCGCGCCGAGTAAGGGAAGACGTGGAGATAGGCCAATCCACAGGCATCCACCAGATCGAGGGTGTCATCGAACATCGCCTCGGTCTCGGTCGGGAAGCCCGCGATGAGATCGGCACCGAAAGCGACGCCGGGCCGCAGCCTGCGCACGTCGGCACAGAACCGGATGGCATCGGCGCGCAAATGGCGGCGGCGCATGCGCTTCAGGATCATGTCGGCGCCCGCCTGCAGCGAGAGATGGAGATGCGGCATCAGCCGCTCCTCCTCGGCGAGAGCGGCCAAAAGATCCGCATCGGCCTCGATCTGGTCGATGGACGACAGGCGGAGGCGCCGCAGCTCGGGCACGTGCTTCAAAATCTGCCTGACGAGACGGCCGAGCCGGGGCGTACCCGGCAGATCGGCGCCCCAGGACGTCATGTCGACGCCCGTCAGCACGACCTCCGCGAAGCCCCGCTCGGCGAGGCGGCGGACCTCCGCCACCACATCGCCGGCCGGTACGGACCGGGAGGGCCCACGGCCGAAGGGAATGACGCAGAAGGTGCAGCGGTGGTCGCAGCCGTTCTGGACCTGCACGTAGGCACGGGCGCGGGAGCCGAAGCCGTCGATCATGTGACCGGCCGTCTCGCGCACCGACATGATGTCATCCACCTTGACCCGCTCGAGGGTGCCGGCAGCGAGACTTGCCCAGGTCTGCGGACGTGTCTTCTCTCCGTTGCCGACGACGTGGTCGACCTCGGGCATGGCGGCAAAGCGCTCGGGCTCGATCTGGGCGGCGCAGCCGGTGACGACGATGCGAGCCCCAGGGCTCTCGCGGCGGGCCTTGCGGATGGCCTGGCGTGCCTGGCGCACGGCCTCGGCCGTCACCGCGCAGGTGTTCACGACGACCGTCTCGCCGAGCCCGGCGGCATCTGCAGCGCGAGCCATGACCTCGGACTCGTAGGCATTGAGCCGGCAGCCGAGAGTGAGGACGCGCGTCGTCATGGCGATCCTCAACGAGCTTGAGCTACGGCCGCCGGCGCATTTGCGAGCGACACCACACCGCGGCGCTCGACCTCGGCCGGACCAGTCATGAGCACGCGGCCATCGGCGCGCCACTCGATCTCGAGCGGACCGCCCGGGACGTGCACCGTCACCTGCCGCTCGGCCAGATTGAGGCGAGCGGCGGCGACAGCCGCGGCACAGGCGGCCGAGCCGCAAGCCCTGGTGAGACCCGCGCCGCGCTCCCAGGTGCGCAGGCGCAGCTCGCGACGCGAGACGATCTGGGCGAGCGAGATGTTGGCCCGGTCCGGAAACAGCGGATGATGCTCGAGCAGCGAGCCGATGCGTGCGAGGTCGTAGGCAGCCACGTCGTCCACCCAGAACACGGCGTGCGGGTTGCCCATGCTCACGGCCGACGGCGAATGGAGCACAGGGGCGTCGATCGGCCCCACCTGCAGCTCGATCCGGCGGGTGTCGTGGAAGGGCTCGGCAAGCGGGATTTCGTCCCAGCGCACACGCGGGACACCCATGTCGACGGTGATGCGGCCGGCGCTCTCCACCCGCACATCGAGCAATCCGGCCGCCGTCTCGAAGCGCTGCTCGCGCCGTCCCGACAGCTCCGCCACGTGCCAGCCGACACACCGCATGCCGTTGCCGCAGGCGCCGGCCTCCGACCCGTCGGTGTTGTAAATGCGCACGAACGCCTCGGTGCCCGGGCTACGGGGATCGTGCAGGACCATCATCTGGTCGAAGCGCCAGCCGGGCCGCGACGCGATCTCCCGCACATCGGCGGCCGTCAGCAGGCGCCGCGTGCCGCGCAGGTCCGCGAGCACGATCTCGTTGCCGAGGCCGTTCATCCTGACGAGCGTCAGCTCGCCGCCGTCCGGCGCCTCAGACGGCGTGCCGAGAGTTGCAGGGGTGTTCGCCATGCGCCCTTATATGGCGCCGATACGCCTCATGACAATTCTCGCGGGCCAGCAACAATGCGTGATCATCGTTCAATCGGCGCAGGCGCGTCCGAGTGGGTGCGGCGGTTCCTTCCGGGCGTACGATCCGGCGGCTCGGTTCTGGATGTCGCGTGCGGAGGTGGCCGCCATCTCGAGCTCTGCCTTGCGGCCGGCCTTTCGGCGGTGGGCGTCGATCGCGACATCACAGGTGCCCGCAGGCTCGCGGGTGCCCCAGGGCTCGAGCTGATCGAGGCGGACCTCGAGGACGGGGGGCCGGCGCCGTTCGCCGGGCGGCGCTTCGACGGCGTGATCGTGACCAACTACCTGTGGCGACCGCTGCTCGGATCGATCGTCGAGGCGGTCGCGGACGACGGGCTGCTCGTCTACGAGACCTTCGCGCTCGGCAACGAGCGGCTGGGGCGGCCGTCCAGGCCCGACTTCCTGCTCCGTCAAGGGGAACTCGTGGAGGCCATACGAGGGCGTCTCCTCCCGATCGCCTTCGAGCACGTGCGGCTCGAGACGCCGGCTCGCGTCGTTCAGCGCATCTGCGCGGCCGGTCCCGCGCACCGCTGGCTCGCCGAGGGTGGTCCCGCACGATAACCGACGAAACGGCTGCGGTGGCGAAGCGGTGTCACTGACCGCGGCTCGGACTCTGCTGGGAGGTCCAGCCCTCGAGCACCTGCGGACTTGGGGCGCTCGCCGGCCGTCCCGACCCTGCCGGCGCGCCATGATTGCGGGGAGCCGGCCGCGCGCCTTCCGTCGGCGTGACACGGGGGTTTTCGGGGACCATCTGGAAGATCTCGCGAAAAACGCCCGGCGCGACGATCGAGAGCGGATTGACGATGACGTTCGGCTTGGCCATCGAGCCATCCACCGCGAACGTGATGCCGAAGATGCCGTCTCCGCGCGGTCCGGTGAGCAGCTGCCCGAACAGCGGGATGCCTGAAAGCGCCCGATTGAGCCCGGAGAGCGGAATATAGGTGCCGCCGAGAGAGAGGGAGCGCGTGCGGAAATCCATCTTGCCGCGCACGTTGGCGCCGATCAGCGGGCCGGCTGCGGTGAGGCTCTCGATGGCGACCTGCCCGTTGCCCGAGGCGAAGCTGCCGCGCAACATGTCGAAGGCGATCTCCTGGCGGACCACTTTAGCCTTGGCCCGCGGCCCGGCGATGGCGGGACGCGTGTCGTCGGCCCCTTCGATCAGCTCGTTGACGATGGGATCGCCGAGAATGCGGAAGCGGTTGACGACGATCTGGCCGGCCCGCTCGGCACCGCCGCGGCCGTCGAGATTGACCCTGAGCTCGCCCTTGCCGCCGAGCATGCTCGTGTAGAAGCCGATCGACTTCAGCGCCTGGCCGGCGTCCGGCGTCGTCACGACCACCACACGCCCCTCGCCGGGAGCATTGCGCAGATGCGCGAGGACGGGCTGTCCGGTGTCCATCGTGCCCGTGAGGTCGAGCGCCGTGATATCGTCGCCCTGGCGGCGCATCTTCAGGTGCACCTGCTTCACGGTGGTGTCGTTGACGCCGAGCACGGTCTCGATATGCGCATCGAGGTCGAGCCTGCCCGTCGAATGGCGCTGGCGTGTCGTCTCGACCGCATAGAGCGAGCGCATCAGATCGCTGCCGTCGAAAGTGCGGCCGCGCGCCTTCACCTCCCAGTGGCGGTCGCCGCGGCGGATGCCCTCCACCTCGAGATTGCTCACCACGTTGAGCGAGAAGCCCGGAAATCGATACGATTGCGGCGCGCCGTCGGCACCGAGCGCGACACTGCCGTCGATGGTGATGCTGTCGCCCGCGATGCGGAAGGATTGCAGCTCGAGCGCCTTCGAGCCTTTCGGCCGGACGACGTCGAACGTCATGCGCGCGACACGTCCGGACGGCTTGCGCCAGGCGAGGCCGTCGAGCATCAACTCGGCGCCGGTCAGGTCGGCGCTCACCTGAACCTTGCCGTGCTCGTCGATGGACGGCGTGAACTGAACCTCGATCGGCACGTCGCCCTGCACCAGATCGTCGATATTGAGACCGAGCTGCCGGCGATCGGCGTCGCGCAGCCGCGTGGCGATGAGAAATGGCGACTGGCGATCCTGAGGCTCACCGAGCATCCATTGCCCGGTGGCGGTGGCGCGCAAGCCCGCCAGCAGAACCTCCCCCTTGAGGTCGATCATCTTCTCCGTCGCCCCGATCGTGAAGGCGGCGCCGGTGACGTCGTGCGTGCCGAGCACGTTCGGGATACGGCCTTCGGTGATGCGCGCCTTGGCCTCGAGCTTGACGTCGGCCGCGGTCGGGCGCTCGACGAGCGGCACGGAGACCTTCCACTGCACCTCGACCTTGCCATCCGTGCCCTGGGGAACCTGTCCCGGTTTCACCAGGGAGACGCCATCGCGCGCCGCGATATCGGCAATCGCGGCGATCGATGTCTGGGCACGCCCGGTCAGCTCGGCGAGTGGGACGCCACGGTCGAGGCCGGTCACGACCAGCTGGCATGCCTTGATCGCGATGCGCCGCGTGGGCGAGGCCTGAATCGTGGCATCCGGCACAGCGATCTCGAGCACATTGTCTCGCTGCGTGACCAGGGCCCGCGGCACCAGGAGCGGCGGCACACCGTCGGCCAGCACGATGGCGAGATCCTCGGCCTCGAGCGACAGCGCGGTGTGCGTCTGGCCCGCGGCTGCCCCCGCGCTAGCCGTCGCCACCTCGAAGCGCCCTGCTTTGATGCGGCCCTTCTGCAGCGCCTTCGCGACCGCATCGCGCGAGCCAGGGAGAACGCCCGCCGGCCAGAGCCTCTTGATCGCCGCGGCCTCGATCGGGCCAATCTCGCCGCTGAAGCTCGCTGCGCCGCTCTCCCCTCCGGCCACGGTGCCTCGGGCGTCGAGGGACATCTCGCCGGCGCGGAACGCCAACGTCTCGACGTCGGAGCGACCGGTCGCCGGCCAGAGCCGGGCGCGTACCTCGAGCCGATCGATCGGGACCGGGGGCTGGCCCGCGGCCGTCGCGATGCCGCCGTCGATGGACTGGAGATCGAGCAGCCACCCCGGGGTGCGGAGCGGCTCCACCGAGGCGAGTGGCGCGAGCTCGCCGCGCACCGTCACCCAGCCGCCATCGAGCATGATCCGGCTCGGGGCGATCTCCAGGCGGCGGTCGTTGCCGGAGTAGAGGAGCGTCAGGCGCCCCCCGTCGAGGGGCAGCGCCGGACCGGCGAGGGCGCCCGGGCGCAGGCTTCCCTGGCCGAGCGCGACATCGAAGCGGCCGCCGACGACCTCGCCCTCGGTGGTCAGCTCGATCTCGCCGCGCGCGGTGGCTGGCGCGTCGAGCGCGGCCAGAATGCCGAGGTGCGGGAGGTTCCGCGCGAGCGCCGGCGGGCTCAGGCCTTGCAGCCTCGTCTCGAGCCGCAGACGCTGGGCTTTCTCGGATTCCTCGAGCCGGAACTCGATGCCGAACGGAACGCCCCCGGCGGCGATCCGGCCATGGCCCTCGACGATGCTTCGTTTCTGCAAATGGAGGAGCTGCACCGAGAGCTCCGGCACATTCCAAACCGTCGTGCGGCCGTCGCTCTCCACCTCCAGCGTCGCGTTGCGCACGCCCAGCGCCTTCAGGTGAGAGGCCGCCTCGCCGCTGCGCCGCAAGCGCGCGATGGTCTCCGCGAGTCCGCGACCGAGGTCGATGCGCTGGGGCGCCTCGCGACCGACCGGGCCGCCCTCCGCGCCGCGCCGCGCCGCGCCTGCCGCTCCCATCGAGCCGACGGGAGCCGCGGACCCGCTCTCGGCCGCAGCTGCCGCCAGCGCCCCCGGCGGCCGTGGCGCAGTGGCAGCCTCCTCGCGAACGATCAGCAGGCGCGGCCCGACCAGCACGATCCGCGACGCAGCGACCTGTCCCGACCACAGAGCCGAGGCATCGAGGCCGACGATCGCCTCAGGCGCGCTCACGGCGGTGTCGCCGCGGCTGTCCGAGAGGCGCACGTCCTTCAGCCTGAGCTCGACCTCGCCTTCGGGAGTCCGCGTGAGCTGAGCATCTCCGACGGCGACATCGAGGCCGTCGAGCTCCCCCGCCAGAGCCTCACGGATGGGGCCGACGAGGAACTGCAGCGGAATAGCGCCATAGAGCAGCTTGACATAGACGAGCCCGCCCCCGAGCAGGCCCAGCGGCACGATGATGGCAAGCAGCCAGGCGACGGCGCGCAACGGCAGCGAGAGCCAGCGCCAACGGGCGGCCTGTGGCGCCGGCTCCGCCATCACCGGCTTGCCGGTCGTCGGCCTTCCGGTCATGGGCCTACCAGTCACCGGCATGGTGCGGTCGCCGCGGGAGCGGGCGTCCGTGCGTGGCCCGCCCGGCGGCTGCGTCACGACCCGTCCGGTCGGCGTCGAGCGCGGATCGGATGGCTCGGGGCGCGGCATCGGGCGACGCGGGCCCGCGCCATCCCTGTCTCTGCCGCCATCGCCTCGCTCAGCCACGCCGATCCCCCGCCCAAAGGCATTCCGGTCCCCGGCCGGGGCCGACCCCGCCACCCGGCCGGGCGACGATCCGTGCTCCGCGAAAGGTGACGCCCCCTGGCAATCGCTTCGCGCCTCGACTACGTCAAGCGACGCATCTCGATCCGAAAAGAGACGAAAGGAAGGCAGGCATGGCCGAGGCTGGGCAGAAGGCTCCGGATTTCGATCTCGCGACGGACACGGGCGAGCGGATTAAGCTGTCGAAGCTGAAGGGCAAGCCCGTCGTCGTCTATTTCTATCCGAAGGACGACACGTCCGGATGCACCAAGGAGGCGCAAGCCTTCACCGCACTCGGCTCCGCGTTCGCCGAGGCCGGCGTGCGCGTGATCGGCATCTCGCCCGACAGCGCCGAGAGCCATGCCAAGTTCCGCGCCAAGTACGGCCTTTCGGTCGACCTCGCGGCAGATCCGGAGCGCAAGGCGATCGAGGCCTTTGGCGTATGGGTCGAGAAATCCATGTACGGCAAGAAATACATGGGCGTCGACCGCTCCACCTTCCTGATCGACGGGAAGGGCAACGTCGCGCGCGCCTGGCGCAAGGTGAAGGTGCCGGGCCACGCCGAGGAGGTGCTGGCAGCGGCGAAAGCACTCGGAGCGTGAGCCGTCTGGCCGGCACGGATCCAGTATCAGCGGACGACGTGCCGAGCCTCGTCTCCGGGGCGCGCGCCATCGTGCTCGCAGCCGACCCGGTGGAGAAGGTCTCGCTCGCCCGGCGCGTGGCGAGCGCGTGGCGCAGTGGCCGGCTCTCGACCGGCGCGCTCAGCGCACAGCAGGCGATGCCGGATCGACCCGGGCGGCCGGCCCTCCCCGAACTGCTGGCGCCACGGCAGATGCCGAAGCGATCGGTGCACGGCGAGAAGGGACGGATCGCACTCCTCCATTCGCTCGCCCACATCGAGCTCAATGCCGTCGACATGGCCTGGGATCTCGTCGGCCGCTTCGCGCACGAGCCGATGCCGCGCCGCTTCCTGGACGACTGGGTGGGCGTCGGACACGAGGAGGCGGAGCACTTCGCGCTGGTCTCGGCGCGGCTCGCCGCGCTCGGTGCCGGCTACGGCGATTTGCCCGCCCACGACGGGCTGTGGCAGGCCGCGCAAGCCACGGGGCACAGCCTGATCGCCCGCCTCGCCGTGGTGCCACTGGTGCTGGAGGCGCGCGGGCTCGACGTGAGCCCTGCCATGATCCGCAACCTCGAGGAGGCCGGCGACGACGCGTCGGCAGGCGTGCTCCAGGTGATCTACCGCGACGAGAAGGGGCACGTCGCCTGCGGCACCCGTTGGTTCCGCTTTCTCGCCGAGCGGCAAGGCCTCGCTCCCGAGCCGCTGTTCCACGACCTCGTTCGCCGCCACTTCCGTGGACCGGTGAAGCCGCCGTTCAACGACCGCGCCCGTGCCGAGGCGGGCCTCACTCCTGGTTTCTACAAGCCGCTGGCCGCGCTGCCGAGGTCGCCCTGATCCGCGGCCCTCCATCTCGGTCGGTGCAGCAGGAGGCGGACTGCACAAAGAGCACGCAGCGCCCGAACCGGCTAAATTGCCGCCACCGTCTAGGAGCCTCGCCGTAAACCATGCTAAAGCACGGTTGTCGTCTTCCGGGACGCACCACCGGGCGTCGCGGGACCATGCACCGGGTACATACATACGGTTGCGGCCGAGGGGTAGTCACGCCGCAGCGAGGGGAGTTCGAGTATGTTCACCAAGAAGCCGGACAAAGAGCCGACTGCGTTCGATCTCGCGCGCACCACACCGCCTGCTCCACCGTCGGGTCCGATGCCCACGCCAATGCCCACGATGTCGCGTCCCGCGCCGGCCAAAGGCGGCGAATCCCGGATCGGCTCCGATCTCGTGGTGATCGGCAACCTCGTCTCGAAGGGCGAGATCCAGATCGACGGCGAGGTGCAGGGCGACCTTCACGCCGCCAACATCGTGGTCGGCGAAAGCGCGCGCATCACGGGTGGCATCGTCGCCGACGAGGTGATCGTGCGTGGCACCGTGATGGGCTCGATCCGGGGCAAGCGCGTGGTGCTGCAGTCGTCGAGCAAGGTGGAGGGCGACATCTTCCACAGCCAGCTCGCCATCGAGCAGGGTGCGTTCTTCGAGGGCAAGTCCCGTCGCATGGACGACCCGACGGCCGGCGTGCAACGGCCGGACGTGCCGCTGCCGGCGGGAATCACCAATACTGCTCCGGCTGGCTGACGCCACCTTGCGCGACGTTCCACGGACCCGGCGCAAGCCTGCTCGCAAAGCGCTGTCGCGAGCGGTCATGGCGCTTTTTATAGCCCTCGGCTGCATCGGGTCCGGACATGTCGCAAGCGCCGAGCCCCCCGGCTCCCGCCCCGTCTTGCACGGGCGGGACCTGAGCTCGCAGCTGGTCGGGCCGGCCGCAGCCGGTCTCGGCGCCCGGTCCGAGCACCCCAGCGTCGATATCCGCGACGGCAAGGCATATCCGTTCCTTCGCCGCATCGAGACGAATGGCAGATACGACGGGCTCGACGTGCGGGGGCCGCACCTGCTGGCCGAAGGCGTAGCCTTCACAGGACCGCTCGACATCGAGACCCGCTTGCCGCTCGTCCTCCGGGGCGTTTCCGTGCGCACGCACACCACGGCGCATTGGGCGATCCACACCCGTCCCGGCTCGGCGCCCGTCTTCATTCTGTGGTCGTCGGTCGGTGCCGCCTCGACCGCGGGTGCGCCGCAGGACCGCTCGCACGCGCTAGCCCGCGGGCTCTATCTGCGCAGCGATCGCGTCACCGTGTACCGCAGCCATATCCATCATGCAGCGGACGGCATTCAAATCCACGCCCGCGGCGCCCGCATCGTCGAGACCCTGATCGACGGTCTCACGTTCTGGCAGGGTGACCACAACGACGGCGTCCAGATGCTGGGACAGGGCGGCGACGTCGAGATCGTCCGAAGCCGCATCGTCAACGCCAACGCCCAAACGAGCTGCCTGAACCTCGTCGCCGACCGCGTACGCGTCGAGGCGAGCTACCTCGCCGGTGGCGGCTGGACGGTCTATGCGGGCGGCCACCAGAAAGGCTTCCTGCCGGGCAGCGCGCGCGACGTGGTGTTTCGCGACAATATATTTGGCCGCGACAGCTTCCCCAAGTCCGGCAGCTTCGGCGCAATCACCGGCTGGGACCGGAACGGCACCGGCATCGTCTGGCAGCGCAACCGGTGGAGCGACGGCGCACTTCTAGAGGTCGCGCGCTGACGTCATGCGCACGCCCCTCCTTCCCGGCCGCGATCGCCGCGCTATACCCAGGGCCGCTCCTTCACCGCCTTCGTCTCGTAGGCCGCAATGGCCGGCGCCTTCTCGAGCGTGAGGCCGATCTCGTCGAGACCGTTGACGAGGCAATGCTTGCGGAACGGATCGATGTCGAACGTGTCGGACTTGCCGTCCGGCCCAGTCACCGTCTGTGCGGGCAGGTCGACCGTGATCTCGGCGCCCGGCAGCTCGAGCAGGAAGCGCAGCAGCTCGTTGACGCGCGCCTCGGCCAGGCGCACCGGCAGAATGCCGTTCTTGAAGGTGTTGTTGAAGAAGATGTCGGCGAACGACGGCGCGATCACCGAGCGTATGCCAAAGTCGAGGAGCGCCCACGGCGCATGCTCGCGCGAGGAGCCGCAGCCGAAATTCTGGCCGGCAACCAGGATCGTCGCGCCGCGCCAGGGACCCTTGTTCAGCACGAAATCCGCCTTCTCGCGGCCCTGCTCGTCGTAGCGCATCTCAGCGAACAGGTGCTTGCCGAGCCCGGTCCGCTTGATGGTCTTCAGGTACTGCTTGGGAATGATCATGTCGGTATCGACGTTGATCATGTTGAGGGGCGCGGCAACGCCCTTCAGCCTGGTGAACGGTTGCATATCGTCCTCGCTCCATCGCCCGGCCACAGCGTCGACCGCGGCGGCAAATTCTCTCGTCTCCCGTCCGGGCAGAAGATGCAGGGCAGCAAGACCAGCCTCGGAGCAGTCCTCTCCGACATTACACCGAGGGCCGGCAGGCCGCCAACCCCGCAGCGCCCTCCGGTGCGGCCGGTCCGTTCGGGCGAGCATGCCCATCCAGCAGCCTCTCTCAGAACCCGGTCGGCGGCCAGTTCGGCCATCCCCCTGTTGCGGTTCAAAACAACTGCTGATTTGAGTGCGCCATGCTGAAAACCGGCCGCAGACGATTTAAGCGCCTCGACTAAATCTGGGCGGTTTTTCGCCCACGCTTTTACCATCCGGGCTCGCGACCTCGGCTACACGGACGGCAAGACCGCCGAGGGGGGTCAAATTAATCTTCTTGTGATTGAGCTAAAGATCGCGTACAAGCGGAAATCGCTTTTTGGCCGGACACTCAGGCCATTTGCCCCATCGCATCGGGCAGGTTTCGAAAATCTCCAAAAATCGATGCACGTCTGGCTTGTGCTCGCGGGCGCAAGGCAGAGGTCTTGTCTATCTCGAGAGCTTAGGTCTAATCATGCAAGTCGGCACTGTTAAGTTCTACAATGAGCAAAAGGGCTACGGCTTCATCCAGCCGGACGATGGCGGCAAGGACGTCTTCGTCCACGCCTCCGCCCTTGAGCGCGCCGGGATGCGCGCCCTGGTCGAGGGTCAGAAAGTCTCGTTCGACACCCAGGAAGATCGCCGGAGCGGCAAGATGGCCGTCGGCACGATCCAAGAGGCGTGAGCGCGTACCGAATGATCGGTACCGTCATTGTGGCCGTCCCAGTGGGGCGGCCATTTTGATTCATGACGCGGCTCATCGGTCGAATGGCGAAAAAGACATGCGGCCGCTGAATGGCAAATCTGGTGCCGATGAGTTTCATCACTCGCCTGATCACTCCGATGTCGCCGACGGGTCTGTAAAACCAGCCTCAAATCGCCGAAGCTGGCACCCGCCAGCCGCATCAGGGCTCCACTAGGATTTTCAATGCCTGTGCGTAGGCGACCTCGGCTCGCGCCTTGAGCTCCGGCAGCGTACAGCTGCCGATCGGGTGGTCGACGATCAGGAAGGGAAACGCCGGAAGGCCCAGCACCCGCGCGATCGTCCTGGCCGTCACCTCGAACGGCTTGGTGCACAGCACCACAGCCCGCTTGCCGAGCTGCTCGAATGTCACTCCGTCGTGCAAACTGCACGTTGAGCACGAGCCTCAATCACCGAGGCCTGTGATCAGGAAATCCACCTCCCGCGCGGCCCTGGCGAGCGTCTCGGCCGGCGCCGGCGCACTGGCGTTCGACTTCGAGTAGACGGCACGCACGGTGCATCCCTGCCGCTGCACGAGAAGCGCTGCCACCTCGTCCAGCATCTCGCGGGCGTTGAGCTTGCCGTTCTCGAGGATGCCGATGGTCCGGCCCTGCAGGCTCGCCAGGACGGGCGCCCGCGCGAGGCTTCGCTTGCCTGTTGCCGGCGTCGATGTCGGATCGTAGAGGCGCATCGCGTTTCGTCCTCCGGTTCGCTCCGGCTCAGGTCCGGATCGGCTTGTGTTGCATCAGCGAGCCGCGGCCGCGGCTCCACGATGGGATGAAGCAGGAGTGGCCGCCGGCATCGCCGCCCCCCATCGTGATCAGAATGTCCGACGGGGCCAGCCCGCGATGGACGAAGCCGTCCTCGACCAGCGGATCGGCACCCGCCTCGTGCTGCTTGCCGTACTCGCTGTCGCGAAATTTGCCGACGCTCCTCATCCCCTCGACCGAGCGCTTGGCGTGGCTGAAGAGAAAGCGCTGCGCGTCCTCGCGGCTCCATCCCGCATCTGCCAGAATGCGCATATGCTCCGGCGCCAGCACCACCACGCTCTGGCCGAGCGTGATGCAGCCGTAGTTGGCCATGGCGTCGGCGACCGAGCCGAGCACCTGCTCAGGCGTGTTGCCGCCGTGATTCTCGACGTTGCAGAAGCCGCCGCCGGCAAACACCGTGACACTCGAGACACCCTCGGCGTAGCCCTGCGCGCGCCAGAGCGGCGGCCACGGATTGTCGCGCATGCGCTCGGCGATGCAGAAGCTGTACTTGCCGGGGTTGCCTTGCGTCGACTTGTCGGAGACGCCCGGCATCATGCGGAAGACGTTGCGCAGGATCAGCCGCACGGCTCGTCCGATGCTGGCGTTGGCGCGGTTGCCCGGCCCGAACAGGTTGACGTCGGCGTTCATGCCGATGGCGTCGGCGATCGGGCCGCTCACGAGGAGCAGGGGCGCCGAGCCACCGGTGCTCGCCGTCGAGCCGTGGAAGTTGAAGTCCGGCTCGTTCATCGCCTCGAAGGCCGCGACGACGACGGCAAGGTGCTCGGGAAGGCAGCCGGCCATGACTGCATTGACGGCCGCCGCGTGCAGCGTGAGCTCGTATCCCGTCGCCGGATGCCCGGCGACGACCGCCTCGCGCGGCCGGCCATCCCGCGCCAGCATGGCGTCCACCCGCTCGACGGCCGGCGGCACGACCGGCAGTCCGTCGGTCCAGCCCTGATCGTAGCAGTAGTCGATCGCCGCCAGCGGATCGTCAGGCACCTCGTGGATGCGATAGGCCTCTCGTACCATCGGCCGTCCCTCCACCTCACTCCCGACTTGCCCGCCCGTGCTGCGCCCTCAGCCTGCCAGCTCTGGCACCACCCAGAACGGCCTGTCGCCACGCATCATCCGCTCGACGTTGTCGAAGGCGTTGCGGAAGCGCGCGACGTGGTTGTCGGAGGTCGGTCCGGCGAAGTGCGCGGTCAGCACGACATTGTCGAGCTTGAACAGCGGGTTCGACGACGGCGGCGGCTCCTCGTCGAAAACGTCGAGACCGGCACCGAAGAAGGATTTGGCCTCGAGCGCCCTGGCCAGTGCCTGCTCGTCGATGACGGGGCCGCGCGACGTGTTGACTAGGATCGCCGACTTCTTCAGGAGAGCCAGCTCGCGGGCGCCGATCATGTGCCGGGTGGAGGCGTTGAGCGGCACGTGCAGCGAGACGAAATCGGACCGCTTCAAAAGCTCCGTCAGCAGCCGGAACTTGACGCCGAGAGCGTCCTCCTCGTCCTCGGTCAGCCGCTTGATGTCGTAATACTCGACCTTCATGCCGAAGGCCTGGGCACGGCGGGCCACCTTGCGGCCGATGTTGCCGAGGCCGACGATGCCGAGCGTCTTGTCGTAGAGCTCGTACATGGTCGGCGCCGGGCCGTTGCCGCGCCAGCGCCCGCCTGAGACCGAGGCGTGCTGCCAGACGACGCGGCGCGCGGTGGTCAGCATCAGCATGACGGCATGCTCGGCGACCGAGATGGCGTTGGCGCCGCCGTTGTTGCAGACGGGAACCTTGGCGCGCCGGGCGGCCTCGATGTCCACCGCGTCGTAGCCGGCCGACAGGAGCTGCACGAGCCGCACGTTCGGCGCCGCCTTGTAGAAGGCATTCTCCATCTTGACGTTCGGATAGCAGATCATGAACTGGGCCGTGGGCAGCGCGGCCTGGAAGGCGTCGGTGCCCGGCTGGGCAAGGACCAGCTCGATATTGGCAGGCGCGATGGAGCGCGCGAGCGCACCCGTCTCCTCGGACGGCGGCACGAGAAGGACGACCGGCTTCTGGGTCATGTAAGGCTCCGGCTCGGAGTGGTGGGTGAGGCGCCGCGTCATGCGGATTGTGGGCTGACAAGCTAAGCGGGTTCCCGGCCGACGGCAACGTCTCCGCGGCGAGAGCGGGTGGCCACGGCCAGCGCATGCCGGACCTGCGGCGTCGACGGCATCGAGATCGGGTCCGCCGTGCTAGACGTCGCTGTGGCCCGCGTTGGGCTCCAACAGCCCGCGAGCGCGACACTCCCGATGCAGAAGAGCACCCACGGTGGCCGGACAGGAGCATCGCCGAACGCGCTCCGAGGCATCGGGCTGATGTGCGTGGCGCTGGCGCTGTTCTCGTGCCTCGACACGACGGCCAAGTTCATGGGCACGGTGGTGCAGCTGCCGGTGACGCAGGTCGTCTGGCTGCGCTTCGTCAGTCAGTTCCTGCTCATCGTCTTCGTCACGGGCATCGTCGCGATCCCGCGGCTACTCTCGACGCAGCGCTTCGGACAGCAGGTGGCGCGCTCGTGCCTGATGCTGGGCTCGACGTTCCTCAACTTCCTGGCGCTCAAGTCGCTGCGCCTCGACCAGACGCAGACCGTCTACTTCCTGGCGCCCTTCGTCGTGGCACTGCTGTCGGGGCCGTTCCTCGGCGAGTGGGTCGGCTGGCGGCGGATGGTGGCGATCATGGTCGGGTTCTCCGGCATCCTGGTGGTCGTGAGGCCCGGGCTCACCGCCTTCGAGCCGGCACTGCTGCTCGCCTTCGGCTCGATGCTCTGCTACGCGGCATTCATGCTGCTGACGCGCTACCTCTCGGCCTTCGATGCACCCGAGGTGACGCTGTTCTACTCGCTGCTGGCGGGCACGTTCATCATGGGGCCGGTGGCGTGGGTGGACTGGGTGTGGCCCGAGGCGGCATCGACATGGCTGCTGCTCATCTCGATGGGTTTCTGGGGCGGCCTCGGGCACTACATCTTCATCCTCGCCTACAGGCATGCGCCAGCATCGGTGCTCGCGCCGTTCATCTATCTCGGGCTGATCACGCACACGGCCGGCGGCTATCTCGTCTTCGGGCAAGTGCCCGATGCCTGGACCATCGCCGGCGCGGCGATCGTGATCGCCTCGGGCGTCTATCTCGTCCACCGGGAGCGCGTGGTGCTGGCCGAGCGGCGGCGGCAGGAGGCCGAGGCGAGGCGCCGTACGGCGGGATGAGCAAGCGCCGAAGGACGATGCCAGGCCGGGGGGCAAGCCGACGGCGAACCGATCAGATGGACGGGAGGAGGGTCAGAATGGCACCCTCGGCATTCACGTGCTTGACCCTCGCCGAGATCATCATCCCTGCGGCGAGGACGACATCCTTTCGCGCGAGTATCTCCGAGGGAATCTGATCGGGATAGATCATGGCCTTCTTGGTGCCGTCCGAATACGTGAAGTAGACTTTGCCGTCCTGCCCCCAATTGCGGACGGTCGCCAGGATCGTCTGGCCGACATCGGTGCCAGGGTCGGCTCCGTTGCCCTCCGGCGCAAAAATCGCGAAGAATCGCTCGACGTCCTCGGGCTTCAGACGGGTGGAGGTATCGCATTCCTGCACCAGCCGTGGCGACTGGTTGGGGTGACTCTCGTTGTCGATGCCGACGAGATGCACCTTGACGCCGCGCTGCTGCACGATCTCCACCGCCGCGAGCAGGTCCTCGTCACCGGAGACCAGGAGAATGCTCTCCACCGACCGGCGCTCGCTCAGCGCCAGCATGTCGAGAACGATCAGGGTATCGACGCCCTTTTGCACGCCCATCGAGTTGAGGGTGCCGAGACGCAGCTTGAAGTAGTCGAGGTTGCGCAGCCGCTTCTGCTCCTCGGTGAGGCCGTTGGGCAGGGGGGCATCATACCAATAGATGCGAAGCAGGTCGCCGTTGGGCTCGAGCTCGCGCGCCTTGTCTGTCAGAACCGGAAACAGCTCCTCGCCGTCGAGCACCACATGGCGGCGCACGACTCGTTGAGAGCCTGTCTGCAGCATGTAGCAGGCACTCAGCAGGTAGCCTGCATCGACCATGATCGCAATTCTGGCCACGGCTCCCGTCTCGCGAGGATCAAAGCTGATCGTCAGCCTACCATGACAGGACCGGAGCTGGTCCTCCATCGCAGCCGAGTTTTCCAACCCTCGGGAGATTCATCTCTGCCGCGGCGGCAGGAGCAATGCGGCACCCCGCCTCGGTGCCGCCACCTCGATCGGCCGTGGGGCCGGACTTGCATCCCACCCCACGGCATGGCGCCTCACGCGCTCATCTCGAAGCCTTCGTAGCCCTTGTTGGCAATCTCGTTGCACTTTGCGACGTAATTCTGCACTCCGCCGACGTAGGGCATGAACACGCGCGGCTTGCCCGGAATGTTGGCGCCCATGTACCAGCTGTTCGCCAGCGGATAGAGCGTCGAGTGCGCCACCTCGTTATTGTGCTGCACCCAGTTCATCTCAGCGATGCGTGACGGCTCGATGCGCCGCATCTGCCGGTCGCGCGAGTACTTGATCGCATCCGCGATGAAGTCGACGTGCTGCTGGCAGGCGAAGATCATCTGGCTCTTCACGCCGGGGCTCTGCGGTCCGGTGATCATGAACATGTTCGGGAAGCCGGCCGTCATCACGCCCAGATACGTATGCGGGCCGTCCTTCCACTTGTCACGAATGGAGAGACTGTCCTTGCCCTTGATGTCGATCTCCTTCATGGCGCCGGTCATGGCATCGAAGCCGGTCGCGAACACGATGGCGTCGACCTCATAGGACTGGCCGTCAGCCGTCTTGATGCCCCACTCGGTGATCTCGGTGATGGGGTTCTTGCGGATGTTGACCAGCTTCACGTGCGGCAGGTTGTAGGTCTCGTAGTAGTTCGTATCGAGGATCAGGCGCTTGGTGCCGATCGGATGATCGTTCGGGCACAACGCCTCGGCCGTCTCCTTGTCCTTCACGATGCCGCGGATCTTGTTGCGCACGAAATCCGACGCCGTGTCGTTGGCGGCATTGTTGGTGAGCAGGTCAGTGAAGGAGTAGAGGAAGCTGATCGAGCCGCCCTCTTGCCACTTGCGCTCGTAGATCGCGTTGCGCTCCTCCTCGGACACATCGAGCGCGGACTTCGTCGGCGGCGGGTATCCGGCGATGGCGAATGGCGTGTGCACCGCGCCTGCGCGCCGCTGCGGATACTCCGCCTTGTGCTTGGCCTCCTTGACCGGATCCATCGGCTCGTTGCGAGCCGGCAGCGAGAAGTTGGCCGTGCGCTGCAGGACGAAAAGCTGACGCGCCTGCTTGGCGATGATGGGGATGGATTGCACGCCCGACGAGCCGGTGCCGATGACGGCGACGCGCAGCCCGGTGAAATCGACGCCGCCGTGCGGCCAGAGGCCGGTGTGGTAGGTCTTGCCCTTGAAGCTGTCGATGCCCTTGATGTCGGGCTTGCGCGGCGTCGAGAGGTTGCCCGTCGCCATGATGCAGTAGGGCGCCGTGATCGTCTCGCCCTTGTCGGTCTTGACGGTCCAGCGGCTGGACTTCTCGTCGAACGTGGCCGCCGTGATGGTCGTATTGAACTGCACGTCCTTGCGCAGGTCGAAGCGGTCGGCGACGTGCTGCACGTACTTCAGGATCTCGCCCTGATTGCCGTAGCGCTCCGGCCACTTCCACTCCTGGTCGAGCTCCGGCGAGAACGAGAACGAATACTCGAGGCTTTCGACGTCGCAGCGGCAGCCGGGATAGCGGTTCCAGTACCAGGTGCCGCCGACATCATCGCCTTTCTCGTAGGCGCGAACCTTGAGGCCGAGCTGACGGAGCTTGTGAATGGCATAGAGTCCGCCGACGCCCGCACCGACAATGATCACGTCGAGCCCGTCCGAGCCACTGGAAGGGTTGGCCATAGGTGTTCCTCGCTGAGAATGCGTATTTGTCCGGACATTTAGACATGCGCGGCCATTTTAGGCAACCATCGGGTGGACGGCCGCGTCGCGGGGGAGCGTATCGGCGTGCCCGAGAGGCAGGATGCGCCGGCCGACGAGGTGGCCGAGGCGAGCGAGGTCGCGCGCGGTGTCCACGTCCGAGTGGCACGCAGTCAACGCGACCGGATGATTTTCAAGGTTGGCCATCACGGCCGCGAGCGTATCCGGCTGCGACCAGCGCACGCCAGCATAGGGCCACAGCACGTGCGGCCGGCGCCGGAGACCGACCAGCCAGAAACCGCCGTCCTCGGCCGGACCAAGCACGGCATCGGCGCCGCCGAGCGCGCGGAAGGCGCGGCGGATATCGGCCGGACGGATTCCCGGGATATCGGTGCCGATGACGCAAACAGGGCCCGGAGGCAGCACGCGCATGGGACGCTGCATGCGATGGCCGAGATCGCCGGCGCCCTGACCGATGCGGCGCACACGATGCGGCAGGGCGCGGGACGCCACGCCGCTGTCGGGCGCGACCGCGACGAGGGTCTCCCACCTGGAGTCGGCTGCGAGGCGCCCGACGACGGCGGCGAGCGTCGCCCGATAGAAGCGGGTCGCCTCGGCGAGGCCCACCTCGCGCGCGAGACGCGTCTTCACGCGGCCCGCCACCGGCACGCGCGCCATGATCACCAGCCGGCAGCGGAAAGGCGCCGCGTGCCTGCACGGCGCCTTTGCATTTCTTCTGGTCTGTGCCGTTCGCCGTTTCACCGCCCGCCGATCAGGCTGCGACGGGCACGAGCGCGTAGCCGTTGCCGTCCTTCTTGATCGTGCCGGCACCGGGCATGCCCCAATGGTAGCCGGTGAGCAGCGTACCTTCGGCAACCGCCCTCTCGAACAGTGCGCGGCGATTCTTCTCGGCCATCGCCGCGTCCTGGTCGAATGCTGCGTGCCAGCCGGGATTGCGCACGAAAAGCGCCGGGATATTCGTGACGTCACCGGTGACGACCAGCTTGGCGTTGCCCGAGGCGATCTCGAAAGACGAATGGCCGGGGGTGTGGCCGTTGGTGTTGATCAGCTTGATGCCGGGAGCGGCCTCGCTGTTGTCGGCGGCCTGCTTCACATTCTTCCAGGTGGGCAACGTCGCCTGGATGCGCTTCACGGCGCCGCGGCGCGCCTCCGGCAGCTTCTCGATCAGCGCCGGGTCGGTCCAGTACTTGTACTCGTTGTCCGGCACGACGATCTCGGCGTTCGGGAACACCTGGGCATTGGTGTCCTTGGCCATCAGGCCGAAGATGTGGTCGGCGTGGAAATGCGTGACCAGGATCTTCGAGATCTTCGCCGCATCGATGCCGGCTTTGGCCAGGTTCTCCTTCGCCATCAGCCCCGCCTTCGGGCTCAGCTGCCCGCCGGTGCCGCTGTCGAACATGATGGTCTGGCCGCCCTTCTCGACGACCGTCACGGTGAAGGTGACCGGTACGAAGGCGTCGGTCTGGCCGGCGGCCTTGAGCGCGGCCTTGGTCTCGTCGACCGTGGCGTTCTTGATGAAGCCCGGATCGTGCGCCTTCTCCCACAGGCCGTCGTAGACCGTCGTCACGTTCCAGTCTCCGACCTTGAACTTGGCGAAACCCTTGGCGGCGGGGTCGGCGCCCTGGGCGAAGGCGGGACGGAGGATCTCGAGCGGACCGTCGAGACCGAAGGCGGCAGCGGCGGCAGCCGCCGATACGACGAAGCCGCGGCGCGAGATGCTGGGCATGGACATGATGTTCAGGCTCTCCCATTGGGCCCCGCGGGTCTGACGCCGCGAGCGCGAACGACCGCTAGCCGACCTTCGCGAGGATGTGAAATAGAAGGGAGGCGTCCTCACGCCAATTTGACCGTCCGCGATCAGCCGTAAAGGCGGGCGATCGTAGTCGGTGGCACGCGAAGATAGAACAGGGTGAGGCACGTCAGGTTGCGCGCGACACGCGGCAGATAGCCGTCCCGGCGGAAGCGGGCGGCGCTGGTCACGGCGGCCGAGCGCAGGATCACCGTGCGCGAGCGGCCGAGCCGGCTGACGATATCGACATCCTCCATCAACGGCATCTCGCGATAGCCACCGATGCTGTCATAGAGGCGACGGGGAATGAGCAGCCCCTGATCGCCGTATGGCAGACGCATGACCGTGCAGCGCGCTGCCACCCCCCACTCAATCAGTCTTGGCATGAGGCCGAGGTCGTCGAGCGCAAAGCGGAAGGACGCCGCCGTCTCTCGGCGCTGGCCAAGCTCGACCCGCTCGACGAGGGCCCCGGCCTCGCGCTCCCAGCCGGGCTCGAGCACGGTGTCGGCATGAAGGAACAGCAGCCACGGGAAGCGCGCTGCCGTCGCACCGGCCCGCAGCTGCCGCCCACGCCCGGGCTCGGACGTGAGAATGCGGGCGCCGGCCTGGTCGGCAATGGACAACGTGCGGTCGGTCGAGCCGCCATCGACGACGATCACCTCGCGGACGAGGCCGTCCACGGTCGCCGGCACGAGCGCCGTCATGGCAGCCGCGAGGCCTGTCTCGGCATTGAGGGTGGGAATGATGACGGTGATCATGGCCAACGTGCGAGGGTTGCGGCGCCGCCTCGCATAATCGTTCGCGGCGGCCTTCGCCAGCGGCGAGTTCCGGCTTGGTCATCGGCGCCTGCCGGAAGGGCGCCTCGACGTCCGCCGGAGTATGGCCGGGCGACCGAAAGTTGATTAGTTTCCCCCCCCAGCGGCCGACATCGCCACCGGCGCCGCCTCCGGAGCCCCATGCAGACCAACTTCACGCCCCAGTCCCTCGCAAACCCGCGCATGGCCGAGGCCGAGAGCATTCTCAGGCGCTGCGTCCATTGCGGGCTCTGCACGGCGACCTGCTCGACCTACGTCATGCTCGGCGACGAGCGCGACAGCCCCCGCGGCCGCATCTATCTGATGAAGGACATGTTCGAGCGGGGCGTGCCGGCGAGCCCCGAGGTGCAGCACCACGTCGACCGCTGCCTGTCGTGCCTCTCGTGCATGACCACCTGCCCGTCAGGGGTCGACTACATGCATCTCGTCGATCTCGCGCGCACGCACATCGAGGAGACGGGGCGCCGGAGCGTGCCGGAACGGGCCGTGCGCTGGCTGCTGGCCAAGCTCATCCCCTATCCCGACCGCTTTCGCAAAGCGCTGGCACTCGCGCCGCTCGGCCGGCCGTTCGCTCCGGCGCTCAAGCGCCTCGGCCTGCCGCAGCTCGCGGCAATGCTCGAGCTGGCCCCCAAGGAGACGATCCGGACGCCACGCTACCAGGGACCGGGCACGGCAGCGGCAGGCGACGAGCGTCGCAAGCGCGTCATTCTGCTCGCGGGCTGCGCGCAGCAGGTGCTTCGTCCCGAGATCAACGACGCCACCATCCGGCTGCTGGCGCGGCGGGGCGTCGACGTCGAGGTGGTCGCGGGCGCCGGCTGCTGCGGGGCTCTCGTCCACCACATGGGCAAGGAGGCACTGGCCATCGAGCAGGCCAAGGCCAACGTCGATGCCTGGGTGAAGTCCATGTCGAAGGCGCCCGCCGACGCCATCATCGTCAATGCCTCCGGTTGCGGCACGATGCTGAAGGACTACGGGCACCTGCTGCGGCACAACGAGGGCTATGCGCGCCGCGCCGAGGATATCGCCGCGCTGGCCCGGGACGTGACGGAGTTCCTGACCGAGTTCGACATCGGTGCGCCAAAGCGCTGGTCGAGCCTGAGAGTCGCCTATCACTCGGCCTGCTCGATGCAGCACGGCCAGCGGATCACGGAGGCGCCGAAGGCCCTGTTGCGCAAGGCCGGCTTCACGGTGCTCGACGTGCCCGAGGGCCACATCTGCTGCGGGTCGGCCGGCGTCTACAACATCCTGCAGCCGGAGCTCGCGGGCCAGCTCCGCCGCCGGAAGGCGGACAACATCGAGAGCGTCCGGCCCGACATCATCGCAGCGGGCAACCTTGGCTGCATCACGCAAATCCAGGCCGGCACGCCGATCCCCGTGGTGCATACCATCGAGCTGCTCGACTGGGCCTGTGGCGGGCCGATCCCAAAGGGTCTCGAGAAGTTCAAGGATTCGGTCACTGACGTGCCCGAGCCGGCTGGAGCGGCTTGAGGCGCGGGTGCCGGGCTTGGAGGTGGCTGCAGTCCGCCTTTTCCAAGTGGCTTCCTCCACACGCCATGGTAGCGTTACTCCCACATTCAGTCGGATTGCGCCATTGAGACGCGCGAGGGCGGGGGGAAGCGCATGGCCGTTTACGAGGGCTTCGCGAGCTACGACAGCTCGTCGTACTGGTGGTCGGTCGACGGCATCCTCGGAACTTTCCAGCCCGGCAGCTCGAACGCGGGCATCCTCGTCTACGCTCTCGCGGACGGGACGTTCACCTGGATCTCCGGAACCGGTCTCGCGCGCGGCGGCTTCGGCGATGTCAGCTGGACCACGCTCGCGACGGTCGAGCGCCGCGCCGCCATCGGCTCGCTCATCGAGCGCATCTCGGGTTTCGATGCGTCGTTCGCCTATAATTCCGGCGCCGCCAACGGCCACGAGT
>JBFWQN010000009.1:0-25840 GCA_050249405.1 Hyphomicrobiaceae bacterium
GTGCCGGGAAGCGAGATGCCGATGTCGGCGTGCTTCGCTTCTCCGGGCCCGTTCACGATGCAGCCCATCACGGCAAAGCTCAGGGCCTCGACGCCGGGGTACTGCTCGCGCCAGTCCGGCATGCGATCCCGGATCATGTCCTGCACGTCCTTGGCGAGCTCCTGGAACACGGCGGACGTGGTGCGCCCGCAACCCGGACAGGCCGTCACCACCGGCGCGAACGAGCGGAGCCCCATCGTCTGCAGCAGCTCCTGGGCGGCGCGCACCTCGAGCGTACGGTCGCCATTCGGCTCCGGCGTCAGCGAGTACCGGATGGTGTCGCCGATGCCGGCCTGCAGCACGATGCCCATGGCCGCCGACGAGGCGACGATGCCCTTCGAGCCCATGCCGGCCTCGGTGAGCCCCAGATGCAGCGCGTAGCGGCAGCGCTCGGCGAGCATCTGGTTGACGGCAATGAGATCCTGCACGGCCGACACCTTGGCCGACAGCACGATCCGGTCGGCGCCGAGACCCATCTCCTCCGCGCGCTCCGCCGAGAGGATGGCCGATTGCACGATCGCCTCGTGCATGACGGCGCGCGCCGGCTTCGGCGTGGCCGAGCGCGCGTTCTCGTCCATCAGGTGGGTGAGCAGCTCCTGGTCGAGCGAGCCCCAGTTGACACCGATGCGAACCGGCTTCGCGAAGCGCAGCGCCGTCTCGACGATGGCCCCGAACTGGCGGTCCTTCTTGTCCTTGAAGCCGACATTGCCGGGATTGATCCGCAACTTGTCGAGGGCCTCGCCACAGGCCGGATGGTCGGCGAGCAGCTTGTGGCCGTTGTAGTGGAAATCGCCGACGATCGGCACCTTGACGCCGCGCGACAGCAGCCGGTCGCGGATGTGCGGAACGGCCGCCGCCGCCTCGTCACGATCGACCGTGATACGGACGATCTCGGATCCCGCCCGCGCGAGGCTCGCGATCTGGCGCGCGGTCGCCTCGACGTCGGCCGTGTCGGTGTTGGTCATCGACTGCACGACGATCGGTGCGTCGCCACCGATGATCACACCTCCGACGACGACGGGAATCGACTTGCGTCGCGGGGCGATGAGGCTGGTCATGGCGAGGCACTCTATCGATGGGCGCGGCCAAAGAGACTCTGCGATCCCGGCTCTACGCGCCCGCTTTCGCGTTCGCTCTGGCCGGGGTCGCAGCAATTCTAGAGAGAGCCTGTGACAGCCGTAATCACGCTGCCGGCTTCTCGGCCTCCGTGGCCTTGGCTTTCTCGGCGGCGGCGGCCTCGCGCTCGAGCCGCTTCTTGCCGGGCTTGGCCTTCTCGGGGTTGTTCTTCGGCGTGCGCTTCATCAGGCCGGCCTTGTCGAGAAAGCGTGCCACGCGGTCCGTTGGCTGGGCGCCCACCGACAGCCAATGCTTGGCGCGGTCGAGGTCGAGCTTCACGCGGTCGGCATGGTCCTTGGGCAGCATCGGATTGTGCGTGCCGATCTGCTCGATGTAGCGGCCGTCGCGTGGCGATGCCGCCTCGGCCACGACGATGTAGTAGTAGGGCTTCCTCTTGGTGCCGCCGCGCGACAGCCGGATCTTCACGGACATTGATGCTTCTCCTGAGGTTGTCTCTTGTACTCGGCGTCATGCCCGCGGAGGCGGGCACCAATGGCATCGATCGTGGAAAGCTGTGCCGTGTCGTGGGGCCCCGCCTTCGCGGAGTCGACGCCGACGCATGGGCTGCGAGCCGTATCTCAAGGCCCACTGCCCAATCACTTCTTCTTGCCCCCGTCCGGCAGTCCTGGCAGGCGAATGCCGCCGAGACCGGGTAGCCCCGGAAGTCTCGGCAGACCCGCTCCCAGTCCCGGAAGCGGCCCTTTGGGCGGCGGCGCCGGCTTGGCGCCTCCCTTGCCGCCCGCACCGGGCAGCATCTCCCGCACCTCGGGGGGAAGCTGCTCCAGAGCCTTCGGATCCATGCGCGCAAGCTCCGCCTGCATTCGCTCGATCTCGGCCGGACTGGGCGCGCCGCCCATGCCGCCGCCCATGCCGAGCGCGCCGGCCATGCGCTGCATCATTCCGCGGTTGTTGCCCATCATCTTCATCATGTCCGCCATCTGGCGGTGCATCTTGATGAGCCGGTTGACGTCCTCGACCTTGGTGCCGGAGCCAGCCGCGATGCGCCTCTTGCGCTTGGCATCGAGCGCCTTCGGGTTGCGTCGCTCGAACGGCGTCATCGACGAGATGATGGCGCCTTGGCGCTTCAGCACGCTTTGATCGAGATTGGCCGACTTCATCTGCTCCTTGATCTTGCCCATGCCCGGCAGCATGCCCATGACGCCGCCCATGCCGCCCATGCGCTGGACCTGGCGGAGCTGCTCGGCGAGATCCTCGAGATCGAATGCGCCCTTGCGCATCTTGCGCGCGATCTCTTGCGCTTTCTCGACGTCGAGGTTCTCGGCCGCCTTCTCGACCAGGCTGATGACGTCGCCCATCCCGAGAATGCGCGAGGCGACGCGGCTCGGGTGGAAGTCCTCCAGCGCGTCCCATTTCTCGCCGACGCCCATCAGCTTGATCGGCTTGCCGGTGACGGCACGCATGGAGAGCGCCGCACCCCCGCGCCCGTCGCCGTCGACACGCGTGAGCACGATGCCGGTGACGCCGACGCGGGCCTCGAAGGCCTTGGCCGTGTTGACCGCGTCCTGGCCGGTCAGCGCGTCGGCGACGAGCAGCACCTCGTGCGGCCTCACTTGCACCTTGACCTGCGCCACCTCCGCCATCAGCTCCTCGTCGATGGTGGTGCGGCCGGCGGTATCGAAGAGCACGACGTCGAAGCCGCCGAGACGGGCGGCGTCCTCGGCGCGGCGCGCGATCTGCAGCGGTGTCTGTCCGGCGACGATGGGCAGCGTGTCGACCTGCGTCTGCTCGCCGAGCACGCGGAGCTGCTCCTGGGCCGCCGGGCGCCGCGTATCAAGCGACGCCATCAGCACCTTCTTGCGCTCGCGGGTCTTCAGGCGGTAGGCGATCTTGGCCGTCGTCGTGGTCTTGCCCGATCCCTGCAGGCCGACCATGAGAATGCCGACCGGTGGGGCCGCGGCGAGATCGATCGGCTCCGCGTCCGACCCCAGCATTGCGACGAGCTCGTCGTTGACGATCTTGACGACCATCTGGCCAGGCTTAATCGAGCGCAGCACCGCCGCGCCGACCGCCTTGGCACGCACCTTGTCCGTGAACGAGCGCACCACGTCGAGCGCCACATCGGCCTCGAGCAGTGCCCGGCGCACCTCGCGCATGGCCTCGTTGACGTCGCTCTCGGACAGCGCGCCACGACCGGTCAGCCGGTCGAAGACGCCCGTCAGGCGGCTCGACAACGATTGGAACAGCTCGGCCATCTACCTCGCTCCTTCGCTCCGCCCAATGCCCTCTTTGGCCCGGATCGCCGTCAGGCCCCCTCGACCATCATGGGCCGGAAATCGATCATCACGTGCTGGCGATAGGCCGGCCGCTCCGTCAGCCGCCTGTACCAGGCCTCGACATTGCCGTGCTGCGGCCTCGGGATCGCGAGATTGTAGTAGCGGTACATCAGCGTGCCGACCGCCACGTCGGCGATCGTCGGCTGCTCGCCCACGATGAAGGCCCGCCCCGTCAGCTGCCGGTTCAGGATATCGAGCTTCTGCCCGACCCGTCGCGCCGCTGCTTCAACCGCCGCCGAGTCGCGGGTCCGTGCCGGAGTGCGCACCAGCTGCAGGAAGCAGGTCGTGATGATGTCGGCGTAAAGCGTGGTCAGCGACCAGTCCATCCAGGCGTCGGCCTTGGCGAAGGTCATCTCGTCGGCCGGCGAGAGCGTGCCGCGCCCATACCGCTGCGCGAGATGGCGAACGATCGCGTTCGACTCCCACAGTACGAAGCCCCCGTCGTCGATCGCTGGCACCAGCCGGTTCGGATTGAGCATTCCGTACTCGGGGGTGTCGAGCTTGCCGAACTGGCCACCGACATCGTAGCGCTCGTGCGCAAGGCCCAGCTCGCCGACGGCGAACATCACCTTCTGCACATTGATCGACGTATTTCGACCCCAGACCTTGAGCATTCCCGTTCCTCGACGAAACCACGACCGAAGGCCAGTAGACCCCCTGATTGTGGCACCCGCAACACGCGGTCCGGCGCGATTGAACGCCACATGTCTGCCACGCCAACGCACTTCACGCCCGTGGGCGAGCCTTCGCCGACGGACGTTGACCGGGTTTGCGGCACGACACGAGCTACCGACGACGCGGCTGCTCGTATCTTATGGGTTCCGATAACACCGGCACCATGCTGGAGCAGTCCCTGAAAGTCAACCGTGCCCGCGAAGCCCCACGGCTGCTCGCCGGGCCTGAGCCGGCCGCCACGCGTGCGCAGAGCCAGCCGCTGCCTCCTTAACCGCCCCGCAAGCCGCTTCGCTTAGCCTCGTGATGTCCGTCCGCGGCATGCTGCCCGGACCTGCCGAGGCGTACCCGCATGCCCTTCAGCCCGCCTGCTCCCCGATCTGGCGATTCGCCCGCCCTGAAGCTTGCCGGCGTAGCGAAGGCTTTTGGCCCCAAGCAGGCCGTCGCTGGCATCGACCTGGAGCTGCGGCGCGGGGAGCTCTATGCCCTGCTCGGACCCAACGGGGCCGGCAAGACCACGACGCTGCGCATGGTTGCCGGCCTCATGAAGCCGGATCGCGGCTCCATCTCGATTTTCGGCGTCGACGCACTCGCCGACCCTCTCGGTGCCCGACGCATCACGGCCTGGCTGCCCGACGAGCCGATGCTTTACGACAAGTTGTCGCCGATCGAGTACCTCGAGTTCGTGGCGGGGCTCTGGGGCGTCGAGCGCCGGGCCGCCGAGCGCCGGGCGGAGGAGCTGCTGCTCGTGCTCGACCTCGCACGGCACGCCGATCAGCGCTGCGAAGGCTTCTCGCGGGGCATGAAGCAGAAGGTGGCCCTTGCCGGCGCGCTCATTCACGAGCCGAGCCTCATCATGCTCGACGAGCCGTTGACCGGCATCGACGCTGCCATCGCCCGGCAGGTGAAGGAGCTGCTGCAGGCTCGCGTCAAGGCCGGCGCCACCATCGTTCTCACCACCCACATCCTCGAGGTGGCCGAGCGCCTCGCCGATCGCATCGGCATCGTCGCAGATGGCCGGCTCGTCGCCGAAGGCACCTTTTCCGAGCTCAAGGCCGCCGCCGGTCGCGATCACTCCACCCTCGAGGACGTGTTCCTCTCGCTGACAGCCCCGAGCGTCGAGGCGGCATGATGCGTCGGCTTCTCGTCCCCGGGTCGTTTCCTTGGCTCGTCCACCACGATCTTCGCCTCAACTGGCGCCGCTTCGTGGACATGTTCGGTGGCGCCACCCCCACCCGGGCGCTCCTGATCGCCCTGCTCGGCGGGCTTGCTCTGCATGCGCTGGCTTGGCCTGCGCTGCCCTTCCTCGCCGATTTTCTGCAAGGTCCGGCGACGACGCCCGACAGCCGGCTCGCGATCGGCGCGCTTCTCGTCTGCGTCGCGAGCTGGATGGTGGCGCAAGGGCTGTTCGCCGCGACGCGCACGCTCTACGACCGCGGCGACCTTGATCTCCTCTACGGCTCGCCACTCGGCGCCCGCGGCATCCTCGCCGCCAAGGCGACTGCCATCGCGCTCTCCTCGCTCGGCTCGGTCGCCGTGCTGGCACTTCCCGTCGCCAATGTCGGTGCGCTGCGTCTCGGCAGCCGGTGGCTTGCCATCTACCCGGCGCTGGCGGGTATCGCGCTCCTTGCCACGGCCGTGGCGCTGGCCGCGACCATCGCTCTCTTCCGCGTCGTCGGCCCGAGCCGGGCACGCAGATGGGCCCACCTCGCAGGTGCCCTGATCGGCGGCGGCTTCGTTCTCGGCGGCCAGATCGTGGCCCTCCTGCCGGACGGCATCCGCCATTCGGTGACGGACTTTTTCAAGCCGGCCCCGTCCGGTCTTGCCAGTCCTTTGAGCGGTTTCCTCTGGCTCCCTGTCGATGCCGTTCTCGCCGATCCGGTGGCCATGCTGGCGGTGCTGGCGACCGGTGCTGGTGCCTTTGCACTCGCCGCCGCCGGTCTTGGCGACAGCTTCGCCCGAGCGAGTCTCGATGCCATCGGCTCGCCGTCGGAGTCGGCCGTCCCGAGCTCCACCCGCCGGCGCATCGCCTTCGGACGCGGTGCGTCGGGCGCACTCCGTCACAAGGAATGGCGACTGCTCGTGCGCGACCCGAGCCTCTTCGCTCAGCTCGGCCTGCAGATCGTCTACACGATCCCACTGGCCGTGGTGCTCGTCCGGTCCGGCTCTCTGCCGATCGCGCTCGCCATAACGCCGGCCATCGTCGTGATCGCGGCGCAGGTCGCGGCCTCGCTCGCCTGGATCGCCGTCTCCGGCGAGGACGCGCCCGAGCTCATCGCCTCGGCGCCGGTCGCGCCTCGCACCGTCGATGCCGCCAAGCTGTCCGCGATCGCGCTGCCTGTGCTCGTCATTGCCGGCATACCGGTCGCCGGGCTCGCGCTCGCCTCGCCGTGGTCGGCGCTCCTCGCCCTCGCCTTTGCTGCCGGCGCCAGTATTTCCACCGCGCTTCTCAATCTCTGGCACCCGATGCCAGGCAACCGGCGCGGCATGCTGCGGCGGCACGCACAGTCGAAAGTCATCGGCATCGTCGAGCACGTGCTGGCCATCCTCTGGGCAATGGCCGCCGTCCTCGCGCTGGTCGGAACGAGCTTGTGGCCGTGGCCACTGGCGCTTGCCGCGCTCGTCCTGGGTCACGACCGCGTGCTGGCCTTGGTCCGGCGCCCCTGGCGGCACCTCGCTCGCGTACGGGGCTCGGCGTGAGGCTCGCGCGTGCGGCCTCACGCCCGATGTCTCGATCCGTGGCCTGTTTAACGTCTTGCTTACCGTTTGCGCATTAACGTCTCCGCTACCAGCTTCGGCATCAGCGGAACGAGGACGACAAGATGCGCCGATCAGGCCTGAAGACCATTGCGCTCGCGGCTGCGGCACTGACCGCAAGCGTGGTGGGCGCTGCGGCGTATGATGTCGAGGAGATCGGCTCCTTTCACATCGGCGGCCAGCCCGTGTCGCTGCAGGGGCTGCCCGAGCAGCAGGTCAAGGTTCCAGGCGGCGCGCCCATCAAGATCGATCCGAACGGCGACTATCACACCGGCCAGATGTACGCGCAGTTCGTCAAGCTCGCCAATCCGCAAGCCAAGTACCCGCTGCTCCTGTGGCACACGGGCGGCATCACCGGCGCATCGTGGGAGACGAAGCCCGACGGCAATCCCGGCTGGCAGCAGTTTTTCCTGAAGAGCGGCCACACCGTCTACGTCTCCGATGCCGTCGAGCGCGGCCGCGCGACCTTCTCGCGGCCCGAGATCTACAAGAGCGAAGGCATCTTCCGCGACAAGCGTGACAGCTGGGAGATCTTCCGCATCGGTCCGCCCGGCTCTTACCGAACCAACCCCGGCGAGCGCAAAGCCAACCCCGGCGTGATGTTCCCGCTCCCCGCCTTCGACACCTTCCAGATGCAGATGGCCGCCCGGTGGGCCGTCACCGGCGACGCGACCCAGTCGGCCTACAACGCCCTCGTGCAGCGCGTCTGCCCGTGCGTGATCGTGGCCCACGGCCAGGCCGGTCTCTTCGCTTTCCGCGCTTCGCTCGCCCAGCCGGAGAAGGTGAAGGCCGTGATCGCCGTCGAGCCGGCGTTCGCACCGACCCCCGACCATCCCGAGATCAGCCGCCTCAAGGGCACACCGCATCTGTGGGTATGGGGTGATTATCTCGACACCAACCCGATCTGGGTCGACCACGTGAAGGGCGTGAAGCCCTACCACGACGGCCTCGTGGCGAAGGGCGTGTCCTCGACGTGGCTGGACCTGCCCGCTGCCGGCATCAAGGGCAACACGCACGTGCCTATGATGGACACCAACTCGGACATCGTCGCCGCCCGCGTCCAGGCCTGGATGGCGCAGCACGGTCTGATGAAGGGAGCCGCGGTGGCTGCCGAGCCGCGCACGCAGCGTCCGCCCGTCAAGACGACCGCCCGCCCCGCGCCCAAGGCGCGTCATGTCCCGCCAGCCGGCCAGTGACGGGACGGTCATCGCGCCGACTGCATCCATCCAGACAGCGAAAAGGCGGCCCGGTGAGGCCGCCTTTTTCATGTGTGCCGCCCTCAGGCTGCGGCGACCGCCGATGCTGCCGTCCCATAGCGTTCGCGCTCGATGCGGTCGAGAAGCGCCAGCAGCTTGTCCCAGTCGATCGGCTTCGAGAGATAGTCGCTCATGCCGGCGGCGAGGCACTTGGCGCGATCCTCCTCCATGGCTCCGGCCGTCAGGCCCACGATCGGCACCGTCTTCAACTGGTCGCACTCGCGGATGCGCCGGGTTGCCGAGAGGCCGTCCATCACCGGCATCTGCACGTCCATCAGCACCACGTCGAACTCCGCGGCCATTGCCCGCTCCACGGCAGCCCGGCCGTTCCCCACGATCTCGACGCGATACCCTGCCGCCTTGAGGAGCGCCGTCGCGACGCGCTGGTTCGCCGGATTGTCCTCGGCCATCAGCAGGCGAAGACGGCGCCCGCTTTGCTCCTCGGCGGCCGGCTTGGCAGTCGCCACGACGTCGGCGCTCCGGTCCTTCAGCCGTTTGAGCACGCGGTCGAACGCTTGGCGCACGAAGGGGCGCGGCAGGATCTCGTCGTCCGCCATGCCGAGCTCGCGTCCCTGGCCCGGTGTGCCCTCGACGAGGAAGAATCGCGCTGGTTTCGCTCGCAATCCGCGCAGCGTGCCGATCGTCTCCCGCGTCGCCTGAGCGCCGAATGCTCCGTCGAGAATGACGGCATCGAAACGCGTCGCCTCGGCGGCGCGGCGGGCCGCGTCGATGGAGGTGACGCTCGAGAGGGCCGCGTCCATCGCCCGGACATAGGAGCCGACGACGTTGACGATACCCGTCGATGCGCTCACGACGAGAAGGCGCGCGCCCGGGCATTGCACCGTCGCGTGACGAGCGAGCTTGATGGCCGAATGATCGGCCGGGATTGGCAGCTGGAAGCGGAACGTCGAGCCTCGGTCCGGCAGCGACGAGCAGGAAATCTCTCCGCCCATCAGGCCGATCAGCTCCTTGCAGAGCGCAAGGCCGAGCCCCGTCCCGCCGAACTCGCGTGTCGTCGATGCGTCCACCTGCGAGAATTTGACGAAAAGCGTGTCGAGCTTGTTTGGGGGAATGCCGATCCCGGTATCGATCACACTGAAGCGCAACATCGGCTGCCGGCCATTCGTGGTTTCGTCCACCACGATGACGATCGAGCCGCTGCTCGTGAATTTCACGGCATTGCCGACGAGGTTGGTCAGCACCTGGCGGATGCGCAGTGGGTCGCCGACAAGCGTGCTCGTGACCAGGGGATCGACGTAGGCCGCCATTTCGACGCCCTTCTCGAAGGCCGTCGGGGCGAGCAGGCGGACGACGTCGTCGACCAGCTCGACCACGGAAAGCTCGATCGCCTCGAGCTCCATCCGGCCGGCCTCGATCTTCGAGAGGTCGAGAATGTCGTTGATGATATTGAGCAGGGTCGTGCCCGAGCCCCGGATGACGTCGAGGCCATCGCGCTGCACCTCCGAAAGGGGTGTCCCTTCCAGCACGCGGGTCATGCCGAGAATGCCGTTGAGCGGTGTCCGGAGCTCGTGGCTCATGGTGGCGAGAAAGCTGGACTTCGCCTTGTTGGCCCGCTCCGCCTCCTCGACCGCCTGCCTGAGGGCCTGCTCGGCCTGCACGCGCATCGTGATGTCGTGCAGCACGGCGACGGCGCCGCCGTCCTTCATCCGGCTGAAGCTCACGTCGAACGCGCGCCCGTCGCTGCGGGTGAGCTCGGCCGGACCTGCCCCGTTGTCGGAGACGCGCCCGAGCGCATCGGCCACCATCGCGGCCGTCACGTCGGAAACGCGCTGTCGGTCGAGCTCCAGCGCCTCCAGCGCCTTGCTGTTCCAGATGATCGGCGTGCCGCTCGAATCGAGCCCGATCATGCCTGTTGCCGCGCCGGAGAGCACACCGTCGAGCAGCGCCCGCCGCTGCGCGCTCTGGCGTGCATACCGGATCGAGCGGTCGAGCAGCGCCTCCGTCAAACTGTCTTTGACGAGATAGTCGGCGGCACCCGCCTTTTCGGCCGCGAAATCGATGTCGGGATCGGCGAGGCCGGTCAGCAGGATCATCGGGCAGTGCGGGTAGCGCGGCCCGATCTCCGAGATGAAATCGAGCCCCGTGCGCTCACCGATCCGATAGTCCACCAGAGCCACGTCGAATGGCCGCTCGTGCAGCTCCAGCTTGGCGCGCTCGTAGGAGCCCGCCCAGACCACCCAGTAGCGTTCACGCTCGATCCGCTGCAGCAGATCTTGTGTGAGGAAAAAGTCGTCGCGATCGTCCTCGACGAGAAGAACGTAGACGTCTTTTGACGGATCACCCTTGCGCACGACCCTTGCTCCTCATCGCAACGAAACGGCTGCTGGCGACGGTCAGGCCGTCGGCAGCTCCACGATCTCGATCCAGTAGCTGTTGAGCGCGCGCACCACGTCCACCAGGCCCTGGAACGTCACCGGCTTCGTAATGAAGGAGCTGACGCCAAGATCGTACGTGCGCAGGATGTCCTCCTCCGCCTTCGATGTCGTGAGGACGACGACCGGGATGCGCCTGAGGTCGGGATCGGCCTTCAGATGCTTGAGCGCCGTTCGCCCGTCCATTTTCGGCATATTGAGGTTGAGCAGGATCAGGCGCGGCATGCGCTCACCCTTGCGGCTCGCGAATTTCCCCTCGCAGCGCAGATAGTGCAGCAATTCCTCGCCGTTCTCGACGAAGGCGAGGGGGTTGGAAAGACGGCTCTCGCGGAACGCATCCTCGATGAGCATCCGATCGTCGGCGTCGTCGTCGGCGATCAGGATCGATATTGAAGTCTTGTCTTTCATTGTCGTCCCTCCAGAGCGGAAAGAGGAGCTCCCACAGCCCCTCTCGCCCGTCTCAAGCGATCTTGCGCTCGGCATTGACCTCGGTCAGCGCCACGTTCTTGCCGATCAGAAGCTGGCGCATGTCGCCGAGATTTCGCAGCGATGCGATCTCGGGCATCGTGAACCGGACCTGGTAGGCGCTCTCCACCGCGAAGATCACCTCGATGTGACGCAGCGAATCCCACTGCGGCACATTCGAGGCATTCGAGGCCTCGTTGAGCGATGCCGGATCGACACCGAGGATATTTCCGACGATCTCATAGAACTTCATCACTTCCCCCACTCCTTCTGGTTGGTGGTTCACTCGAAAATCTTGCTGCGCACGGCCTCCGGCCAGCGCTCCGGCTCGAAGCCGTGTTGCGTGAAGGTGGCGAGCACCCACCGCTCGATGCCGAGCCCGACGCAGCCCGTCTGCACGGCTTCGCCGCTGGCATCGCGGATGCCGAACCTGCGGCCGAAGAAATTGCCGTGGAGGTTGATCGATCCGCAGGCGAGCTGCTTCACCTCGCCCTTGGCGTCGAGCGACGGGATCTTGATCTCGTTCTTCACTTCCTGCGCCGCCTGCCAGAACTTCTTGGCGGCTGACACGGTTGCGAAGAAGGGATCGGTCGCCGTCTGCACGCGGCAGTCGATGTCGAAATAGGTAGCGAGGCTCTCCACGACCTTGAGCGCGCGGCGCCGGCAGTCGCGGACATAGGCGTCGTCACCCACGAAGACGAGCTCCCGGACATTGAACTCGTAGAGGCGATCGAGTCCGGAGATGTTGCGGCTCTCGTAGCGGAACACGCGTCCGAGCCACGTGTAGGCGGTGCCCTTCTCGAAAGTCCTGCCGCCGAGCGTCGGGTAGCACGGGAAGCAGGCCGCCGGATTGAGGCACATGCCATCGACGTGGATGTGATCGTGCGGCGGCAGCAGGGCGCCCTCCGAGCAGGAGTTGGCGCGGCGGAACTCCTCGATGGCGTCGAAATCCTCGACCATGTTTCCGACGAAGGTGACCGCGTTCGGATGTGAGTCGAAGTAGCCGCATTTGTGCAGCGTCTCGGCATCCACGAGTGCCGGGAAATGCGCTTCCTGTGCCGAGAAGGCCTGCGCGTAGAGCTCGCCCGCCTTGTCGTTGATCAGTCGCGCAAGCTTCAGCACGGGGCCGGAGTATGCGACCTGCCCCTTGCCATAGTCGTGCATCCAGCCGCGCTCGGTCAGTCCCTGGTTCACGCCCTGCACATAGGGGTGCTGGTCGCGCCGGTGCGTCTCGACGAACATCTTGATCTCGAAACCGGAGACCTGCCGCACCATCACCCCGAGAAAGCGGCGCGCCTTGCTCGCCACCTCGTCGACCGGCGCACCCGGCTTCAGCACCATGCGTGCCGTGCGCATGTCGGGCTCGACGCGGATGCGCTCGATATAGGGCGAGACGAAAACGGACTCTTTCTCGATGTCGCCTGCAATCTCGCTGTCGACTTCGCGCGGCAGGTCGAGCATGACCTCGGTCGCCGGGCTCGTGTGGATATTCATGGTCCCCTCCTCAGAACTGGTAATAGACAAAGGTCGTGCCTGCCCCGATCGAGGCGATGGCGATCGTCAGTGTGGCGGCGAGGCCGAACGCGAGGCCGAGGCTCGGGCGCCAGGATACGAGGCCTGCCGCGACACGCGCCGTCGCCGGCATGACATCGGAGCTCACCCAGTAGCGGTGCAGGATTTGCTGGCTGTTCGGCATCAGCAGCACGATGGCGCCGAGCAGCACGATGGTCGCGAGTGCGAGGCGCTGGTCGATCGCGACGAGGCTCGCCGCGTCGGTAGGCTGCATCAGGAACGGCACCCACATGCAGCCCAGGATCGAGCCGGCCAGTTCGAGCGATGGCGCGCGGAAGATCACCAGACCCGTCACCACGACGCTCATCGTCAAAAGCCAGCCGACGGCCGGCGGCAGGCTCGGCAGCCGCGCCTCGCGCCAGCCGAGGTTCACCGCGATGGCCGTGCCGTGCAGCAGTCCGTAGACCACGAACGTCCAGCCGGCCCCGTGCCACACGCCGGCAACGAGGAAGGTGGCAAGCGCCGGAATGCCGCCCGTGAGTGCGAACCGCTCGAGGCGGCCGGCCTTGCGCCCGCCGGCCGAGCGCATGCCGCGCATGGCGAGTGGCGTGAACACGTAGGTCGTGAAGAAGCGCGTCATCGTCACGTGCCAGCGCCGCCAGAACTCGGAGATGCTGCAGGCCTTGAAGGGGCTGTCGAAGTTGAGCGGCAGCTTGAGCCCGAAAATGAGGCCCAGGCCGAGCGCCATGTCGGAATAGCCCGAGAAATCGAAATAGAGCTGCAGCGCATAGGAGACGGAGCCGAGCCAGGCGATCGACGGTGTGAGTCCGGAGCCCGCGCCCGCCCCGTCGAAAACGGCATCTGAGAACGGCGCGATCGAATCCGCCAGAAACACCTTCTTGAAGAGACCGATCCCGAACATGGTCAGGCCGACCGCGAGGCGCGTCGCATCGAACGCTGCATCGCGGCGGTCGTCCATCTGCTCGAGCATCTCGCGCTGCAGGACGAGCGGCCCGGCTGTCACGCAGGGAAAGAAGGCGCAGAACAGCGCATAGCGATCCGGGCTCGGGCGCTGGACGCTGCCGTTGTACGCTTCCACCAGATAGCCGATCTGCACGAACGTGTAGAAGGAGATGCCGACGGGAAGCAGCAGCCGGATGTGCTGAAAGCCGGAGCCCGTCAGTCCATTGGCGATGTCGATGAGGAAGTTCGAATACTTGAAGTATCCGAGCGCGACGATATTGGCCGCGATGCCCACGAGGAGCAGACCCCAGCCGCGATCCGGTGCTTCGGCGCGCGCCATGATGGCTTGGCCGAGCTGGTAGTTCGCGGCGATCGAGATGGCAAGAATGACGGCGAACGCCACGCTCCACTGGGCATAGAAAACCAGCGAGGCAACGATCAGGAACCGGAACGCCCCCGTCCATCCCGCCAGCCGGTAGGCTGTGAGAAAGCCGAGATAGGCCAGCGGCAGGAAGACGAGAATGAACTCGAAGGAATGGAAAACCATGGCTGGTCTCGATGCTCAGCGGTATCTGACAGGGCGGTCGCCCGGCCAAATCAATTGCTGCTGCTGCTGGTGTTGTGGCGGCGGCAGCGAACGAGCCACCTTCACGATGCGCTTGTGCTCGACAGGTTGCGCCACCGCGCGGCGGACGGGCTTCGGCTTCGCGGCCCTCTCCTTCTGCGGGGCGGGCGCATGCCCGCGCCGCGGCGGTGCAGCGAGGGCGGCGCGCGCCATGACCGGGCGGCGAGATACGAGCGGCTTCGCGACTTCGGCCGCAGCGACCGCCTCGGTAGCGGCAGGCATCTCGACCGGCAGGATGCTCGGGCCGGCCGAGGCGACGTCTGGCCGGCTGTCGGGCTTGGCTTCGGCGGCTTCCGCAATCGGAGGCGTGGCGTCCAGAGGCGCCTCGGTCGTCGCGGGTGTCTCCTCGCTTGCTGTGACCGGCTCGGTCTGAGCGCGATCCGTCGACGGTCCTGCGGTGCTCGCAGGCGGCGTTTCGGCTTCGGCCTGGGCCTCGACCTCGGAATCACGAGGCATGGGCGCGTGACTGGCCGCCGCCTCGGAGGGCTCCTGCTCCGGAGTGACGTCGGACTTTGCCGGCGTGGCGTCGGCCTGCACCAAAGCAGCGGCGGCGACGTGGCGCAGCGATGTCTCGCTGCCCATCCATCCGCTCTTCATCAACGTCATGCGCGAGCGGTGCTCGAGCCGGGCCACCTCGACCGGGAGATCGGCGGACACGGCCGGCGCCGGCAGATCGACACTGTCGGCGATCTCGCCGAGGAGATGCTCGAGGCAGGCGCCGCTCGAATGCTCGGCGTCGATATACATCTCGGCTGTGCAGCCGATCGTGCTCGGATCGAAGCTGCCGACGATGTTGAGCTTGTGCTTGGCCGCCAACTCGCGCGTCACGGCCTCGACGTCGGCCAGTCCGCGCATGAACGGCGATCCTTGCACCCGCTCGAAGAAGATCGGGTTGAAGGGCGGATGCGCCAGATGCACGCGGACGCCGCGGACTGCCAGATAGGCGAGCAGCCGGTCCAGCGCCTCGACGCCTTTCGGATCGATCACCGGCGGCTTGTTGCGGCTGGCGTCGGCGTGCGCGACGGCGAGCCGTTCCGAGCGCTCCTGCGTGAACAGGGCGCGGTGCTCCTCGGACCAGGTTATCGAGCCGTCGGGATGCAGGACGTCGAGAACGGCCAGTTGCTTCTTGGTCGTCGGATACGGCCAGTCCTTGGCGTTGTGCCAGCGCGTCGCATTATTGAAGAGCATGGGCAGCGAGAGCAGCTCGCGCGGGCGCTGCAGCGGATAGGTCTCGAGGAAGCTCAGCCGCGGCAGCGATAGGCGGTCCGCCATCGCCTGGTAGTATGGAATCCCCGGCAGCCACAGGTAATCCGTGCGTGAGGCCACCGGCGTGAACAGGCGGTCTCGGACGGTGATGACCATGTCCTTCGGCAGCTTGTCGTGGCGCACCAGCAACTCGACCATGCCGAGGACGTCCTCGTAGTAGTCGCGATGCACGTGACCATTGAGCCAGTCGTGGCCCGGCAGCATCTCCTTGTGCGCCTCTTGCCACTGGCTGGCGCCGAGAACGAGCAGCCTCGGCTTGTGGTCGAGCCGCTTCCACTGCTCCTCGCGAAGCTTGCGGATATTGATGTTGAGGTCGAAGACCGCATAGTTGTCGCCGCTTTCGAACGCGTCGGCGATGGTCTCCATGTAGTCGGTCTCGTACATCTCCGGGGCGTAGCGCCGGTTGGCCTCGGCGATGACCCCGAGAGAGACGCCCGTCATCGCGATAGCCGCCGCGAGATAGACGATCGAGCGGCGGCCGGTGGACGTGCGCCGGGCCGGCACGCCGATCTCGTCGCTTTCGCCGTGGCACGTTGTTTCGGTCGAATTGTTCACTTTACCTGCCCCACTCACACCGGCTGCGAGCATTTAAGCCTCGCGGTCTGTCACGGAGGTTAATCCCCGAGCGGCCTCTTGGTCGAAAATTGCCGATTATCGGCAATTTGCTTTTGTCGTTAGAAAAGTGTGAAGCAATCAGACGAGGCTTCCCGGCTCGATGCGGATCTCATCGTCGTACTGATGCTCGGTATGCGGCGACGACGACATCGCGAGCCGCAGCACGAGCGGTGCGATGAAAACCGGAATGAGCGAGATGCCGGCATAGACGGCGAGGTCGGGGCCGATCATCTCGCCGACCAGCGCGAAGCCGAGGCCGATATTGCGAAAGCCCGCGACGATCGCGGCCGTGAGCGCCTCTCGGCGGCCGAGGCGGTACATGACGATGGTGGTCAGCGCGATCATGAAAAGGCAGAGCACGGTGGCCATCGCCAGCATGAACACGACTTTCGGCGGATTGGCCTCGAGCTTGTCGGAGACCGCACCCATCAGGCCCGTGCCGAACACGAGCAGCGCGACGATGGTGGCCCAACGCGACGCAAATCCCACTTGGCGGGTGACGCCGGTGCTCATGCAGCGCGCCAGCGGCCGATAAAGCGCCAGGAGGCCGAGTGGCACCACTAAGAACACCACCGTGCGATGCGCATAGGCCAAGAGGTCCAGTTGCGCCTGCTCGCCGATGATCGCGCTGAGGAACAGGAACAGCGACACGGGCATGAACAGAGTGGAGACCACCATGGACTGCAGCGCCCGCTCGCGGTCGAGGCCAAGGATTTCGGCCAGCGCGGGCGACGAGAACAGCGAGCCGGAGCACGCCGTCACCACCATGAGAAGGATCATCGAATCGGGAAACCGGGCGACGATGCCGGCCGCGATGACGATGCAAGGCAGAACGATCTGCTGCCAGGCGACGATGCGCAGCATGTCCCGATCGATCGAGAACAGCAGATGCATCGGCAGCTGCGCGAACGGAATGAGTGAGAAGACGATGACGAGAAACAGTGCTGGCAAGGCAGCCGGCCGCAGCAGATCGGCGACGGACGGGACGGCGAGACCGATGAAAATTCCACTTGCCAGAACCAGGACGGCGAGCGTCCGTTCCTCTCGAAGTGCCTTAAACGCGTTCACCACGTTCCCCCGTCACTGTACGCGCGGGGTTGTCCTGGCCCCGCAATGGATTTGTGCGGATCATGCCAGCCCTTTCCTAAATCTCGCTGAACAAATTGGTTATCTGAGTTTGTCATAAGGAACGGGAATGAGTGCGCCTTCACCACGCGTTAGAAGAATTCGCACATCATGCCGCTGTCGTGTTGGATGCGGGGGAGAAGCCGGCGATGGAAACGAGCGCGCGCAACGTGGTCACGCTGTTCGACGGCGCCGAGGTGGCGCAGCAGGCGGCGACGGCGACGCGCATTGCGAGCCCCGACCTTGCTGCGCTGTTTGCTGGCGCCGATGTCGGCCTTGCCATGTTCAGCGCCGATCTCGAGCTGCTGGCCTGCAATGCTCTTTATCAGTCGCTGTGCGGCTACCGGCAGGGCGAGGCCGTCTCGGGCGCGAATCTCAGGTCGCTCATGCGCCTGACCCTCGAGCGCCAGGGCATCGACGCCTCGGTGATCGAGCGTACCATCGAGACGGCCATCCAGCGCCTGAGCCCCGGCTCCGGCTTCACGTTCCGCTACCTGGCACCATCCGGCCGCACTGTGGAGGTGCGCCGCCAGCGGCTGGAAAGCGGCACCGTGGTCGAGACGGTGCGGCAGGTCGAGACGGCCGCCTCTGTCGACCTCAACACCCAGTTCGCCCAGATCGCCGAGGCAGCGCGCACGCGCATGATGCACGCCCTCGACGTGATGGCCGACGGTTTCGCGCTTTACGACGCGCAGGACCGCCTGCTCGTCTACAATCGCAAATACGTCGACATGAAGCCGCTCATCGCCGACATCATCGTTCCGGGCGTCTCGTTCGAGGAGATGATGCGCGAGGCCGTGAAGCGCGGCATGTACGTGCTCAACGGCATGTCTCCGGAGGCCTTCATCGCCTTGCGGTTCCGCCAGCGGCGCAACCCGACCGGCCCTTACGAGACTCAGCTGTCCGACGGCCGCTGGATTCTCGTCAACGAGAAGCGCACCGCCGACGGCGGCACCGTGGGCATTCGCTCCGACATCACGGAGATGAAGCACCGCGAGTTCGATTTGCTGCGCATCTCGCAGCAGCTTCACGCCAAGAACCGGCATTTCGACGCGGCCCTGAACAACATGATCCAGGGCTTGTGCATGTTCGACAAGGAGCAGCGCCTGATCGTCGCCAACCGGCGCTATCTCGATATGTACGGCTTCTCCCCTGACGTCGTGAAGCCGGGCATCCTGCTCACCGACATCATGAAATATTCGGTGAGCCTCGGCAATTACACGGAGGAGGAAGGCCAGCGCGCGCTTGCCGAGCGCCCGGATCCGAACCGGCTCAACAAGCGCACCACGATCAAGCAGCATCTGCGCGACGGCCGCGTCATCGCCGTCATGAACGAGCCGCTGCCGGAGGGCGGCTCCATCGCGACCTACCAGGACATCACCGAGCTCGAGACGAGCCAGCGGCGGATGCACGAGTACACCCTGAAGCTCGAGCGCTCGAATGCGGAGCTGCAGGAGTTCGCCTACGTTGCGAGCCACGACTTGCAGGAGCCGCTGCGAAAGATCGAGGCATTCGGCGATCGGCTGAACCGGCGGTATGCCGAGCTGCTGCCCGACGAGGGCAAGATGTACATCGAGCGCATGCAGGACGCCGCGGGCCGCATGCGCCGCCTCATCAACGACTTGCTCAGCTACTCGCGGGTCTCGTCGAAGAACCGCGCACTGGTCCCTGTCGACCTCGATCGGGTGCTGTCGGAGGTGCTCTCCGATCTGCAGGTTCGCATCGACGAGACGCATGGCCGGATCGTCTCGGAGAAGCTCGGCACCATCGACGCCGACCCGACTCTGATGCGCCAGCTGCTGCAGAACCTTCTGGCCAACGCCCTCAAGTTCAGGAAGCCGGACGTCGACCCCGTCATCCGCGTCGCAGCTCGGCCGGGCGAGCCGGTATCCATCGGCCATCGCATCGTGCCTTCGATGGTGCTCACCATCGCGGACAACGGCATCGGCTTCGACAATCAATACAAGGAGCAGATCTTCAAGATCTTCCAGCGCCTCCACGGTCGCCTCGAGTACGAGGGCACCGGCGTGGGGCTGGCGACCTGCCGCAAGATCGTCGAGCGCCACCTGGGCACCATCGATGCCAACGGAGTGCAGGGCGAGGGCGCGACCTTCACCATCGTGCTGCCGGTGAGCCACGCGGGCGCCCCGGTCGAGCAGGGCAAGGAGTGAGCTGACGTCGAGACGGCGCGCCGAATATCAGCGCGCCGCCCTCATTGCAGTCCAGAGCCTGGCAAGACGGGGAGAGCCTCCCCAGGGCCTAGTCCGCGAAGGGATCACGCATCAGGATCGTGTCCTCGCGCTCGGGGCTGGTCGAGAGCAGCGTCACCGGGCACTCGATGAGCTCCTCGATGCGCTTCACATACTTGATCGCCTGCGCCGGAAGCGCCGCCCAGGAGCGCTTGCCTGCGGTCGAAGCGTTCCACCCCTCGAGCGTCTCGTAGATCGGCCTGACGCGCGCCTGCTGGTTCATTCCGGCTGGCAGCCGGTCGAGCCGCTGGCCATCGAGATCGTATCCGACGCACACCTTGATTTCGGGCAGAGGATCGAGAATGTCGAGCTTTGTCAGTGCGATGCCGTCGATGCCCGACACCTTCGCGACCTGGCGCACCAGCACCGCGTCGAACCAGCCGCAGCGCCGCCGCCGTCCCGTGTTGACTCCGAACTCCTTGCCCCGCTCCCCCAGCAACCGGCCGATCGCGTCCGGCTCGCCGTTGGCGTCGAGCAGCTCCGTCGGGAACGGGCCCGATCCGACGCGGGTCGTGTAGGCCTTGGCGAGTCCGAGGATGGTTCCGATCGCGCGAGGGCCGACACCCGACCCGGCCGCAGCCTGCGCCGCCACGGTGTTGGAGGAGGTGACGTAGGGGTATGTGCCGTGATCGACGTCGAGCAGCGCCCCCTGGGCGCCCTCGAACAGGATGCGCTTGCCGGCACGGCGGGCCCGGTCGAGCAAGTCCCATGTGCAGTCGATGTAGGGCAGGATCTTCGGAGCCACCTCGGTGAGTGCCGAGATCAACTCGTCCTTTGCGATCTGCGGCTGGCCGAGCCCCTTGCGCAGGGCGTTGTGATGCACCAGCAGGCGGTCGACTTTGGGACCTAGATTCTGCAAATTACGAAGATCCTGAGCCCGGATCGCCCTGCGGCCCACCTTGTCCTCGTAGGCCGGACCGATGCCGCGCCCGGTGGTGCCGATCTTTTGCCCGCCCGCCGAGGCTTCGCGGAGCTGGTCAAGCTCGCGGTGCAGGGGAAGAATGAGCGTCGCGTTCTCCGCGAGCTTGAGGTTGTCCGGCCCGACATGCACGCCCTGGCCGCGAATGGCCTCGATCTCGCTGGCCAGATGCCAAGGATCGACCACGACGCCGTTACCGATGATCGACAGCTTGCTGCCGCGCACGATCCCTGACGGCAGCAGCGCCAGCTTGTAGGTGACGCCGTTGATGACGAGCGTATGGCCGGCATTGTGACCGCCTTGGAAGCGAACGACGATATCGGCGCGCTCCGACAGCCAGTCGACGATCTTGCCTTTGCCTTCGTCGCCCCACTGGGCGCCGACCACCACCACGTTCGCCATGCGATCCTCGCTTGCCGCTCAACCGGCGCTGACCCGATGGGCGGCTCCAATGTGCCGGGACGGCAGGCCCGGCAACGGCAAAGGGCCCGCCGCGAGGCCAGGGCCCTTTTCGACATCTATAGCCAGAAGTCCCCGAGCGGCAAGCGTGCCACCGATCCTTCATTGCGCACCCGCCGACATTTTGCCGGACCTCGGCTGTTGCCGGTGGCTTGCACGGGGTGAACGGATCGGCATCGCGAGCAGGCATGATGCCGGGTTTCGCATTCGGGCTGGACACGCGATGGAGCCGAACATATAACGACCCCCGCTTCGCTACCGGCGTTTGCCGGCAAGCTTCGCCCAGGTAGCTCAGTTGGTAGAGCATGCGACTGAAAATCGCAGTGTCGGTGGTTCAAATCCGCCCCTGGGCACCATGATTATCTCAGTAAAATCAATGACTTCCGGCACATTCACAAATTTGTGATCAGATGTCGGATTGGGGGTCTAGCTTCCATGTAGCGACCACTTTGGGTGCCCCTGGACGACGTTCAATTGGTGCTGCGTGGCGTTATTGAGCCGTCGCGCCGTGGCTCACGGCGATCGAAAGTCTCCCACGCGCAGCCACCTGAACACCGGCCAGCCTTCGTGTCCGTACTTCCATACCACCCAGCAGTAGCGGTGCGACGCCGTGGACGAGCGGGCCAGCTCGGGACGTCCCTCGGGCCAGCAGATCAGCTCGTCGAGGCCGTAGATGACGGCGGGTGGGTGCGAGACCCAGAATTCGTGCCGACTGGGGTGGCAGAGCGACGCGAGGTTCAGGAGCATGGCCACGCTGCCGCCATTCCGTGCCGTCAGCTCGAGCGCATTGAGGGCGAACGCATCCCCGAGACCCCGGCCGTAGGGAGGGTTGGTGACAATGTGGCGGGCCCTTGGCGCCGTCTCGCACAGGAAGTCGACGCCGCCCTGCCCGAACCCCCGCTCGATCAGATCGGTGGAGATAACCTCGTATCCGGCGCCGGCCAGCACCTTGGAGATATGGCCGAGGCCACAGGCCGGCTCCCAGATCGGGCCGTTGAAGCTCTCGACCGAGAGCAGCGCCCGGGTCGCCTCCGGTGGCGTGGGGTAGAATTCCCAAGGGGCCCGTGACGGATGCACCCGGCCATCGCGGCCGAAGGGAAGGGGACGGTACGAGCGCGGAGCCGCCGCCCCATCGAGCGAGCCACCGCGCCACTCGTAGCTGTCGCGGAAGGCCTTGGGAGGAAGATGCAGGCTCATGCGACGACCTCCCCTTGGTCGGGCAACGCCTTGTCGAGCAACCGGATGATGTCTGCAGGCAGGTACGAGCGCGGGTCGTCGTAGCCGAACGTGATGCGGTCGAAGGGGATTTGCTCCACGCCGCCGAGCTTGATCGAGGCGATGGTCACGTTGTGGAGGCCCCAGGGCTCGACCACGACCGTGTAGCCGGCAAACCGGAGGATTTCAGCAACGTCCTCGGTCATGACCTGGCCGTCGCCATCGCCGAAGCCGAACTTGTCGAAGGCTTCCGTCCAGCTCCAGTCGAGCGTGGCGTTGTGACAGGTTTTGCAGATGGTTCTAGGCATTGTCGTTGCTTTCGTTGGATTGGTATTTGGTGAGCAGATCGGTGAGCGCTTCCTGCACGAGTTCTTGCAGTGTCCGGTCCTGGTCGAGAGACAGGATATGTAGCCTGCGGTGCAGGGTAATCAGCTCAGGGTTCGTTGCCGGATAGCCGACACCGAGCACCCAGTATTTGGCGGAGGTGCGCTTATTCATGGGATTTGCTTTCTTGGATATGGATTGTGACCTTGGGGAGCGGCCTTACGCTCTCCGGGTCGGTCATTTCGAGGCGCCAGTGGCTGATGCCTCGGGCCGGTAGCCAAAGGTAGGTGAGGTCGTTCTCGACGCAGTAGTGGCCAATGTCGGCCACCAGGTCGGTGACGCATTCTTCCCGGCTGAGATCACCGGCCAGGAACCGGTAATGGTCGAGACAGCGCCCTGCGCGCCGGGAACGTGCGAGGTTCGTGCTCATGGCAGCACCTCCCGGGCGGAATGCCATCGCACTCGGTCGTCCCCTGTCGCATGCTCCCAGGGGAACGGCTCAGCCTCGTAGAGGCGCTTCGCATGACGCTCGGCCTCCTCGGCGTTGGCAGCCGGCACCCGGATCGTGAAGTCGACCGTGTAGCTCCCAAGCACGTCGTACTGCCGCACAGGCTGCTCGGAAGCAGACTCTGCCTTGGCCTCGGCCTGGCGCTTCACGATGCGCATGCCGGGCATCAGCTGCATTGCTTCCCCGAAGAGGACGCCCTTGGCAATGCTGGCGGCTTCCTTCTCGCTATCGGCGGCAACGGTCACCTCATAGGTGCCGAGGTCGGTCAACGTGACGGTGTAGAGGCGGTTCATGGCAGCACCTCCTCGACCTGGACGGTGGTGTTGTCGTCGACCTCGAGATGCTCGGACCGGTCGCCGGCTGACTGGAAGAGCTCCCAGGCCTGGCTTTCGGCGTGGATGGCATCGCGAGCCCGGATGGTTGTCGTCCAGGCGGTGATGTCGCGGATGGTGACGGTGAAGGGGCTCATCGGCTGACCTCCTGCCCGTCGACAATCCCATGAATGTGCACGTGGTCGTCGCTGGCGAACTGGTCCGCGAGCCAGGCGTCGAGGATATCGCCGAGCTGCTCGTCACTGACGCCCCGCAGATCGAAGGGGCAGAGGCTGGTGACGAAGGCAAGGGTTCTGGGGCTCATTGGGCGACCTCCCGTTGGATGACGGGGGCGGTCGGTCGCATCGGCAGGCGTCGGATGCGGTCTGCACGGATGGGCTTGCTGAGGGTTGTTCTGTCGGCCATGATGGCGTTCTCCTGATTGTTTCTCAGGCCACACCCGTTGCGGCCTGTCGGTGGCTTCAGGAGCCATCGGCTTTCAGGAGAACGGACATAGGGGAGGGGTCTCGCCCGGCATCGCAGCCGGAGCGCCAGCGGAGGACCGATGTTGGGGACACCCCTTGGCCGGGCTCCGGCCGTGGCTCAGACACCGATGGTCAGGCCGCTAGGTGGGGTGGGACCAAACAGAATGAGGCCAGCTTTGTCGACCCAGAATGCTCGCGTCAGGAACAGCACCGAGGCTGGCAATATTGAAGCATTTCAGCGAACACTGAATTCGCCAAGAACGGCTCATTTTCGTCGGGCGAAATACAGCAGATGAACCGAAGCTGCAGATGCGAAAGCGTGCAAAGCCTCGACGAAAATTGACTACCCGTATCGCAGGGAGTCTGCGCATCAGTTGCTTCACTGTAGTTGTTATCAGACTCCGCATCATTTGAGCATCCAGATGCCCCTAAGATCTTCCCCTGATCAACGCTCGTCGACGCTCGCAGAGACATTTGACTTGGCAGATGCCAGGCCTAAGTCCAAGATGTATTTGGCTCTTGAAGGGGGTGGAGCAAAAGGTGTCGCCCATGTTGGGGCCCTCTACGCCCTCGACGCGTTTTGGAGTAGACCTCGAACTCCTAATCCCCAGCTCCAGCAGCTCGGAAAGTCTTCCGGCGCGTCGGAATTCGAACTTCATGGTGTGTCGGGCACGTCGATAGGAGCGCTAATCGCGGCCTTAATTGCCTGCGGTTACAGCGCTCGCGAAATCCTCGATAAAGATTCCGGAAAGAGTCCCCTGCTTGAGAGGGTTGGCATAAAGTCGCGGCGCAAAGTTTTTGGATCAATTACATGGTGGAAAATAAGGTTTATTCGGAGTGCGAGCATAGCGCTCAATAATCGATGGTTTCGCCTGCTTGCGTTTTTGATATTGGTCGGTGCATTAGCGGCATCCTATTACGCAAGTTGGCTGTTAAGTGCTGTGCTCGGTCCACCTCTTTGGGCTGCCGCATGGCTGTTTTTGGCGCTTTTTCTTGCTCGATGGGCAGCGCGAGGGATATGTTCGACAAGTCATTTTTCCTCAGTATTGAATCGAGCGTTGGCTGTAGGTTTAGCGCGCACTGAAGCGGAGAGGGATGAGCTAATTCGCAATGGTGTAAGATTCAAAGATATCCACTCGAGGACTGGGCTATCTCTCCGTATTGTAGCCACGAATATTGACACAAAAAGCCTACACTTGTTCTCCGAGTTGGACTCCGACGGATCAATTCGTGTTGCAGAGGCCGTTTGCGCCTCTATAGCTATTCCCCTTCTCTTTCGGCCCGTTACTGTTCGCTTGTCTGATGGACCAAGCGAAGAAAAGTCTGCCCGCTTTTATGATGGAGCATTGGTCAGCAATCTTCCGGCCTGGGCATTTGACCGTGAGCGTGCCGTAGATCCCGACGCGAGGGTTGTTGCGCTTGAAATTCCAGACCATTTAATTCCACCCCAAAAAGCCCGAGCCCTCAAGACGGGTGGCGTATCTGATACTTTGGGGCGCTCTATGCGCGCAGCTCTTTTTGGCGCTCGCATGTTGGAGAAGACCTTCATGGACAGACTCATGTTAATAAGAGCCGATACGAGCGCCAGTCTTCTTCATTTCAATATGCCGGCGCGTCAGATAAAAAGTTTCATCGAAGATGCGGAAGCTGTAGTTAGGCAGCAATTTAGAGTGAGGGCAATCGATAATCCCATCGAATACCAGAACGCGTGTCGTAAGATCAGCTCCCAGCTTAGATTGATATTGGACTGCGAAGCCGGTGATATTATCCGGGTTCGGCTAGCGCGACGCGTCGATGGTGAAGTCGATGCATATCAGGTTAACTACGCTGACTTTGATTATGGTATGTTTACAGATGATCGATTGGTGCTTCCCGATGGCGCGAGCATTGCTGGCGGCGTTGGCCACAAGAATAGATTTGATTTTATTGCCAACCCACTGGAGAACCCAAATTCACTTCCGGGCTTGCAGAATAGATACAATAGAGCATTGAGGTGGCGGGATGCAAAGTGGATGCTATTCATTCCAGTTGCCAGCCTAGTAAAGAGACGAGATGTGAAAGCCGATATGGTGATCATAATCGATGGCAACACGGCATCAGAGCAGGCCCGGCAGATTTTTGATGAGAATTCCACGAATGGAGTAAAGGCGATGCAGGGCTTTGCAGACATAGTAAATTTGGCAATGGAGAAAGAAAAGAGATTGGATGAAGAGACCCATCGACTTCTGCGCTTGCAAAGATAATCGGCTTGCATTATAATCCAGCAAAATGG